>CAMPIF010000440.1 GCA_946886245.1 Ectopseudomonas composti
CGCATGGATAGAGGGCTCGCCAGAAACACCAGGACGATGGCATGTTTCCTGCCATCGTCCTGGCGCCGTACGCGCCACGGGATGGGCGCGATCCATGTTGCTGGAAGCAGTTGACTGCCTCAACACACCCATCGAGAGCGCCCATGAAGAACAAGAAAACCCTGCTCGCCCTCTGCCTCGGTACCGGCCTGCTCGCCAGCGGTCAGACCCAGGCATTCTGGTTCGGTTCATCCGGCTATACCCAGACCAAATACCCCATCGTCCTCGGCCACGGCATGCTCGGCTTCGACAGCATCCTTGGTGTCGACTACTGGTATGGCATCCCGGCGGCACTGCGCCGTGACGGCGCCAGCGTCTACGTCACCGAAGTCAGCCAGTTGGACACCTCCGAAGCGCGCGGCGAACAATTGCTGCAGCAGGTCGAGGAGATCGTCGCCATCAGCGGCAAGGGCAAGGTCAACCTGATCGGCCACAGTCATGGCGGCCCGACCACCCGCTACGTCGCCGCCGTGCGCCCGGATCTGGTGGCATCGGTCACCAGCGTCGGCGCACCGCACAAGGGTTCGGCCACCGCCGACTTCCTCAAGGGCATCAGCGACGGCCCGGCCGGCCCGGTCGCCACCCCGCTGCTGGTGGGCATCGTCAACGGCCTGGGGACGCTGATCAACTTCCTCTCCGGCAGTTCCAGCACCACGCCGCAGAATGCACTGGGCTCACTGGAATCGCTCAACAGCGAGGGCGCTGCACGCTTCAATGCCAAGTTCCCACAAGGCATTCCCACCAGCGCCTGCGGCGAGGGTGCCTACAGCGTAGGCGGCGTGCGCTACTACTCCTGGAGCGGCACCAGCCCGCTGACCAACCTGCTCGACCCGAGCGACCTGCTGATGGGCGCCTCCTCGCTGACCTTCGGCAACGAAGCCAACGACGGCCTGGTCGGCCGCTGCAGCTCGCGCATGGGCCAGGTGATTCGTGACAACTACCGGATGAACCATCTCGACGAGGTCAACCAGACACTTGGCCTGACCAGCCTGTTCGAGACCGATCCGGTTACCGTCTACCGCCAGCATGCCAACCGCCTGAAGAACGCCGGGCTCTGAACTGCCACGTTTCGTAGGGTGCGCCGTGCGCAGCGAAATGCCAGCGTTACCGACAATCCGGTGCGCACGGCGCACCTACAGGTATTGCTCCGAGCCCTGATTCGGATCGGGGGCGATCCCGATCCGACGCCCTACTGGAACCTGCCGTGAAGAAAACCCTGTTCGTCCTGCCGCTACTGATCGCCGCCGGCCTGGCGCTGATGCTTTACCTGCAACCCGGACACCCACCGACCCCATTCACGCCTCCCGCCGCCACGGCTGCGCAGCCTGTAGCGGAGCCGGCCGCAGAGGCCGCAACGCCGACTATCGACGAGACGCCGAAGAAGGCCACCGCGCTGGCCCTGCCCAGCTCCTTCGTCGGCACCGAAGTCGACGGCAGCTTTCGCGTGGACGCCGCCGGCAATCTGATCATCAGCGAAGACATCCGCCGTATCTTCGATTACTTCCTCGCCAGCATCGGCGAAGAAAGCCTGGATGCCAGCGTGTCACGCCTGCGCAGCTACATCGACAGCCAGTTGCAGGAACCTGCGCGAGCCCACGCACAGACACTGCTGGACCAGTACCTGAGCTACAAGCGTGAGTTGGCGCTGCTGGAGCGCGACCTGCCGCAAATGGCCGATCTGGATGCCATGCGCCAGCGCGAAAGCGCCGTACAGACGCTGCGCGCGCGTCTGTTCGATAACGAGACCCACCAGGCCTTCTTCGCTCGCGAGGAAGGCTACAACCGCTTCACTCTGGAGCGCCTGGCCATCCAGCGCGACACCCAGATGAGCGCAGCAGAGAAAGGTGCTGCCGTCGACCGCCTGCGCGCTTCCCTGCCCGAAGAGCTGCAGGACGCCGTACTGCCGCAACTGCAACAGGAACTGCGGCAGCACACCGCTCGCCTGCAGGCCGAAGGCGCCAGTGTGGCGCAGATTCGCCAGATGCGGCAGCAGTTGGTCGGCGCCGAAGCCACCACACGCCTGGAGGCATTGGATAGCCAGCGGCAGAGTTGGCAGAAACGTCTGGATGACTACATCACGGCCAAGGCGAAGATTCAGGCCAATGAAGGGCTCAGCAGCGGTGACAAGCGCACGGCAATCGAGGTGCTGGCTGCAGAGCGTTTCGATGAGCGTGAGCGCCTGCGTCTGGAGGCCAGCGAGCGACTGGCGGCGGCCAACAGGCAACAGTAGCCTCAGGCGCTGTCGCGCATCACCAGCTCGAAGCCGACGTCGATGCAGTGCTGCTCCGGCGTTTCGCCACGCATCAGCGCCAGCAGCATGTTCGCCGCCAGCTCGCCGACACGACCACGGGTGGTACGCACGGTGCTCAAGGCCGGATGCATCCAGGCAGCGGCCGGCAAATCGTTGAAGCCGGCGATGGCCAGGCGTCCCGGGACGTCCAGGCCCAGCTGACGCGCGCGGAACAGCGCGCCCATGGCCAGGTCGTCGTTGTTGAAGAACACCGCATCGATCTGCGGCTGCTGCGCCAGCAGGCGGTCGAGCAACTCGGCGCCCAAGCCGATGGATGACAACGCCGGCGTCAGCAATTCCAGTGCCGGATCATGTCGATTGAGGTAGCGCATCACCTGACGATAGCCTTCTGCACGCTGCAAGGTGCGTGGGTCAAGCTGCGCGGCGGCAAAGGCGATATGGCGGTAACCACGCTGCACCAGGGCACGGGTCATCGCGGCACCGGCTTCGACCTGAGAGAAGCCGACGCAGTAATCCTCCGGCTCCTCGCTCAGCTCCATCAGCGTCACCAAGGGGCAACTGCTGGCACCGAGGATTTCACGCGCCGCGTCGCTGCGCTCGAACCCCGTGAGCAGCAGACCCGCAGGCTGGTGCGCCAGATAGGAACGCAGCAGACGCTCATCCTCCTCGACCCGGTAATGACTGACACCAATCATCATCTCGAAACCAGCCGGCATCAACACCCGCTGGATGGCCTCCACGGTATCGACGAACACCGAGTTCGACAGCGACGGGATCACCACAGCCACCAGATTCGAGCGTGAACTGGCCAATGCCCGCGCTGCCGGGTTGGGCACGTAACCCAGCGCCTGAGCGGCACGCATCACCTGCTCGCGCAGCGCATCGGACACCCGCCCCGGCTGGGACAGCGCGCGCGAAGCGGACATCAACGAGCAGCCCGCGGCCTTGGCCACGTCGGACAAGGTGACACGTTCTGCGGACCGGCGACGGCGTTGGCTCATAGCGCCTCCAATGATTTCAGCGGCCGATTCTACCAGCCCCGCCGGGGAATAAAGCGCGGGACACGCCGCCCGGGGTAACGCCACCATGCAAGGAGCGTTACCACCTGCGTGCCCCGCGAAACTGCGAACCTGCCCAGGATCAGCGGCGCATTGGCCGAGCCGATCCTGGGCAAGCCCTTATAGGGCGGCCTTCTCGGCTTCAGTCTGCACCTGATCGAACAGTTGCTGACCGACCGTGTCGACGACCTTCTGGATCGCCGGCGCAGCCTGCTCACGCATGCGCAGCACTTCGGCCGGCTGCACCTCGTTGATCTGCATGCCCTTGTCCTTCAGCTCGGCCAGGGCACGCGCAGCTTCCTCGCGGGTGTCCTTGCGCTCGAAGTCACGCGCCTTCTTCGCCGCTTCCAGCAGGATGTTCTGCTCGGTCTGCGACAGACCATCCCACCAGCGCTTGGATACGGTGACGATCCACGGGCTGTACACGTGGTTGGTCACGGTCAGGTACTTCTGCACCTCGTAGAACTTCGAGGAAAGAATGGTGTTGAAGGGGTTTTCCTGGCCGTCGACGGCCTTGGTCTCCAGCGCGGTGAACAGCTCGGAGAATGGCAACGGCACGGCATTGGCGCCCATCAGCTTGAAGGTCTCGAGGAATACCGGGTTGGGCATGACCCGCAGTTTGACACCGGAGAAGTCCTCCAGCTTGCTGATCGGCCGCGTGTTGTTGGTCAGGTTGCGGAAGCCGTTCTCCCAGTACACCAGCCCGACCAGGCCCTTCTCTTCCAGCTTGTCCATCACCTGGCGACCAACCGGGCCGTCGAGCACGGCATCGG
>CAMPIF010000441.1 GCA_946886245.1 Ectopseudomonas composti
ACAAGGCACTGGCCGCCCTGGCGCTGAGCCTGCCCGTGCGTACCGAGCAATTGGGCCCCTGGTGGACCCGCGTGGTGCCGGCAGAAAAATAATTTTCTGCGCCCCTGTCATTTTTCTTTCCTGCTTCGGCAAAAGGACATTGAGATACATTAACTCTTAGGAGACGTTCGCAATGTCCTTCCGCCCCGCTCCCTTCCGCCACACGCTGCTGGCCCTGACCATCGCCTTTGCCGGCCATGCCGGGCTGGCCCATGCCGAGGTCTACCAACTGCCTGCCGGCCCTCTGGCAGCCACGCTCAACCAGATCGCCAGCCAGGCCGGCGTGACCCTGAGCATCGATCCGGCCCTGACCGAGGGCAAGAACTCGGCACCGGTCAGCGGCGACTACGAAGCCATCGAAGCCCTCGATCAGGCACTGCGTGGCACCGGCCTGCAGCTGCAAAGCGGCAGCGGTGGCACCTACAGCCTGGCCCCCGCGGCCGAAGCGGCAATGGCGCTGCCGGACGTGACCGTGACAGCCAGCGAACAGGCCGCCGAGACCGCCTGGGGCCCGACCCGTGGTTATCTGGCCAACCGCACCGCAACCAGCACCAAGACCGACACCCCGTTGCTGGAAACGCCACGCTCGATCTCCGTCGCTACCCGCGAGCAGATGCAGGACCGCAAGGTGCAGAACCTCGATGATGCCGTGCGCTATATGCCGGGTGTCATCGCCAGCAGCTACGGCAGCGACAGCCGCGCCGACTGGATGAAGATCCGTGGTTTCGAACCGATCCAGATGCTCGACGGCCTGCCCCTGCCCAAGGGCAGCTACACCATGGCCAAGCTGGAAACCTGGAACCTGGAGCGCGTCGCCGTGCTGCGCGGCCCGGCCTCGGCAGTGTATGGCCAGACGCCACCCGGCGGCCTGGTGGATGCGGTCAGCCGCCGCCCGCAGGCCGAAAGCAGCCATGAAGTGCAGGTGCAGGTCGGTAATTACAATCACAAGCAGATCAGCTTCGACAGCACCGGCAAGATCGACGATGAAGGTCGCTTTCTCTACCGTTTCAGCGGCACCGGTCGCGACAGTGGCACCGTTATCGAGCACATGGACGACCAGCGTTTCAACCTGGCGCCCAGCCTGACCTGGAACATTGCCGACGACACCAGACTGACCTTCCTCGGCCAGTTCAACCGTGACGATACCGGCGGCACCAGCCAGTTCCTGCCCCTGCAAGGCACCAAGCTGGGCACGCCAGCCGGCAAGGTCGATTACAACAAGAACCTGGGTGACCCTGACTGGGAGTTCTACGACAAGACGTTCTACGCACTGGGCTATGCCTTCGAGCACCGCATCAACGATATCTGGCAGTTCAATCAGAACCTGCGCTACAGCAAGCTCGAACTGGACAACCAGATCATCACGGCTGGGGGCTCAGCATTCTCGGTCGCTGCCGACGGCACAGTCGATCGTGGCGCCAACATCTACGACGAAAACATCAGCCACTTCGCCGTGGACAACAACTTCCAGGCGAACTTCAACACTGGCGCAATCGGGCACACCCTGTTGCTCGGCGTGGATTATCTGCGCGTCAACACCGATTACCGCTGGCTGTACGGTACGGCGCCCGACAGCAACATCATTCGCCCGATCTATGGCCAGGACTTCAGCGCTGTCACCTACACCGCCTTCCAGAACTACAACCAGAAGCGCAGAAACACCGGCCTCTATCTGCAAGATCAGCTGGCACTCGACGCCTGGCGTCTGACCCTGGGCGGCCGCTGGGACCGGCTGGACACCGACTCGGTGTTCCATAACGCCAATAACGCCAAGGACAGCCGTCGCGACAGCCAATTCAGCGGCAACGCAGCGCTGAGCTACGTGTTCGATTCCGGTTTCACGCCCTACGTGTCCTATGCCGAGTCCTTCCAGGCCGAAGCGGGCGGCAACAGCGGCGCGGCGTTCAAACCCAGCACCGGCAAGCAGTACGAACTGGGCATCAAATATCAACCGCCAGGCAGCGACATGCTGTTCACCGCCGCCGTCTATGACCTGAAGCGGCAGAACATCGTCACCACCAACACCGCCGGCGCCACCGAGCCGGTGAGCGAGGTGCAAGTGCGCGGCCTGGAGCTGGAGGCTACCGGTAACGTCACCGAGAATCTCAGCCTGACGGCGTCCTACAGCTATACCAACAGCAAGATGACCGAGGTCGGTGACCCGCGCGACAAGAACCGCGCCCTGCCGCTGATCCCCGAGCATCAGGCGTCGATCTGGGCCGACTATGACTGGAACCAGGGCGTGCTGGCGGGCTTCGGCGTCGGCTTTGGCGCCCGCTTCGTCGGCTCCACCGATAACATCGCCGTTGGTAGCATGGGCTTCGCCCGTGATCCTTCCGACGGCCACAGCAGCGCCTACACCGTCTACGACGCCGCAGTGCGCTACGATCTCGGCCAGCTCGATGCCGACCTGCGTGGCGCCAGCGTATCGCTCAACGCCAACAACCTGTTCGACAAGGAATACCTTTCGACCTGCGATGGTTTCTATTGCTACGCAGGGGACCCGCGCCGGGTCACGGCCAGCCTCGATTACAAATGGTGACCACCCGATGGGCTAATGCCTGTCAGTCAAACGTAGAAAAATGACTGTGTAGGAGCCAGCTTGCTGGCGATCAAGCGTCTCGGCGAGCACCAGCCTCACAGAGGCAAAGCATCGCCGGCAAGCCGGCTCCTACAGGTCTGTAGCGCTGCTCCTGCGGTGATTTGGCCTTGTGCCCATCAGACAGCTCTTGCCGTTTGGACGCCGTCAGTGCGCAACCCCCTGCAACTCGGCAGCGCCCTTGAAGAACACCAGCATCAGCGCCACGCCGGCCCCAAGCAACGGCAGCAGCGCCACCAGCATCAACAGCACGCTGGCCAGCATCAGCCCTCCGACGATATCGAGCCAGGCCATCACCTTCAGCGACGGATAGGGATATTGCAGTTTAAGCAACCGTATCCCCAGCCAGGTGGTGCAGAGCCCCGTCAGGCACAGCAGCGCCACATAACTCAGCGTCTGCCAGTCCAGCCCTGCAAACAGCTGCTCGCCGAACAGCAGGTCGGCCAGTTCCATCAGCAGGGAAACCACCAGCACGGCCCATACCGGTACGCTCAGGTTGCGCGCAGCGAAACGTACTTCGGCAAAAGCCTTGAAACGCAGCAGCAGATAGCAACCGAGTAGTGTCAGCGCCAGCCTCAGCCAGTCGGTGTAGCTAAACAGCCGTTCAGCCTCATGTGCCTCCAGCAGCGCACCGGCGAACAGCAGCCCGACTACCAGGACATTGACCACTACCGAGACCAGTGCCAGCCAGCCCAGCACCTGCAACTGCCTGGCGCTCCAGCCTGGCAACGACTGCACGCCCGTGCTATCGAGCAATTCCACCTGCGGCGCACTGTAGGGATTGTCCGGTTGCATCGCCTTTATCCTTGTTCGGCAAAAACCCGAGGCTAACCATCCGGGCAGCGCTTGACCAGACTGTACGGTTCAACCCACCGGTGGCTGTACCGCGACGCCACTGCAGCCGCGCAATAGGCTTTGCCAGTCACCGGAGAACGACCATGTCCACCGAACTGCTGCTCGCCTTCATCGCCTTCGCCTTCGTCACCTCGGTGACGCCCGGCCCCAACAACATGATGCTGCTCGCCTCTGGAGTGAACTTCGGCGTGCGCCGCAGCATTCCGCACATGCTCGGCATCAGCCTGGGCTTCATGCTGCTGGTGGCTGCCGTGGGCCTGGGTCTCGGCCAGGTATTCCAGCGCCTGCCGGTGCTGCACGACGTGCTGCGCTATGTCGGCGCCGCGTACCTGCTCTACCTGGCCTGGAAGATCGCCCAGTCCGGCGCGCCGCAAAGCCAAGAGAACCCTGAAGCCAAGCCGTTCACCTTCATCCAGGCGGCGACCTTTCAGTGGGTCAACCCCAAGGCGTGGATCATGGCCATCGGCGCCATCACCACCTACACACCGCAGGATGGCTTCTTCAGCAACGTGCTGCTGATCGCCGCGCTGTTCGCGCTGGTCAACTGCCCAAGCGTGGGTCTGTGGACCGTCGCCGGCAGCCTGCTGCGCAAGTGGTTGAACAACCCACGCGCACTGCGCGCCTTC
>CAMPIF010000442.1 GCA_946886245.1 Ectopseudomonas composti
GTCATGATCACTCCAAGCCTGCACAAGGTTCCCAGCGAACAGGTACCGATAGCGCTGCTGCTGGAGGCCGACCCCAGCCCCAGCGTCATCGCCCGCTATCTGCAGGATGGTCATTGCGTGGTCGCACGCCTGGACGACGCGGTCGTCGGCGTCTACGTGATCAAGGCTCTGACCGCCAACACCTGGGAGCTGATGAACATTGCAGTAAAGCCCGAGCATCAGGGTCGCGGCATCGGCGCCCTGCTGCTACGCCACGCCATCGAGCAGGCCCGGCAGCTCGGGGCGCAGCGCCTGGAGCTGGGCACCGGCACCTTCGGTCACCAGCTGACCTTCTACCAGCGCGCCGGTTTTCGCGTGGTAGCGGTGCAGCCGGATTATTTCCCGCAGCACTACCCCGAGCCGCTGTTCGAGGATGGCCTGCAGCATCGGGATCGTTTGCGCCTGGCCTTGGTACTTTAGGCAGGCTCGCGCAGGCGATAACCCACACCCGCCTCGGTGATCAGGTAGCGCGGCGCGGCCGGGTCGTCGCCGAGCTTCTGCCGCAGGTGGCCGACCACCACGCGCAGGTAGTGGCTGTCGCCGACGTGGCTGGGTCCCCAGATGTCGCGCAGCAATTGTTGCTGGGTCACGACCCGGCCGAGGTGCTGGGCGAGCAGCGCCAGCACCGCGTATTCCTTGGGCGTCAGGGCGATTTCGGCGTCGTCGAGGGTGACCCGGCGGTAGGCCAGATCGATGTTCAGCGCGCCACAGACGATGCTCGCCGGCAGCGCTTCGCGACCCTGGCCCTGGCGCAGCAGCACGCGCACGCGGGCGAGGAACTCGTGGATGCCGAACGGCTTGGTCACGTAGTCGTTGGCGCCGCCGTCCAGCGCCAGCACCTTCTCACCCTCGCTGGCACGCACCGAGAGCACCAGCACCGGCACCTGGCTCCATTCGCGCAGGCCGCGCAGCACCTGCTGGCCGTCGAGGTCGGGCAGGCCGAGGTCGAGCACGACGAGATCGGGGTTGTGCAGCGCCGCCTGGGCCAGACCGTCTTCGCCGTTCGCCGCCTCCAGCACCCGGTAGTTCTGGGCGCTGAGGGCGATGCGCAGGAACTTGCGAATCTGCGCTTCGTCATCGATCAGCAGAATGCTCGGCCCTTGGCTCATCAGTCTTCCTCGGCGGCTTGCGGTTGCGCGATCAATGGCAGGTGCAGGGTCAGGCTGGCGCCACGGCCATCGAGCCCCTCGCCGACCGTGACGCGGCCGCCATGGGCACCGACCATACCCTGGCAGATCGCCAGGCCCAGGCCCGTGCCCTGGCCGCCGCGATCGCCCCGCGCTGCGGTGTAGAACATGTCGAAGATCTTCGCCCGTTCCGCCTCGGGAATGCCAGGCCCCTGGTCGGCGACGACGAAGCGCAGCGCTTGTTCGTCGTACTCCAGCGCCACCCGCAGACGGCCACCGGGCGGCGAGAAGCGCGCGGCATTCTCCAGCACGTTGATCAGCGCTTGCTCGATCAGCGCCGCATGCACGTACAGCAGCGGCGGTTCCGGCGGCAACAGGCATTCGACCTGCAGCGGCGCGAGCACCGCGCGCAGGCGTTGCAGGGCGCTGGCGACGATGTCGCTGGGCGCCACCCAGTCGCGCGCCAGCTTGAGCCCACCATGGCCGAGGCGGGTCATGTCGAGCAGGTTCTGAATGTAGCGGTCGAGGCGCTCGGCCTCGTCGCGGGTGCCCTCCAGCAGCTCGTTGCGGTCCGAGGCGGGGATCGCATCGCCCAGCGCCAGCAGGCTGTCGATGGAGCCGCGCATGGCGGTCAGCGGCGTGCGCAGGTCATGCGACACCGAGGCCAGCAACGCGCTGCGCAGCTCCTCGGTCTGCCCGTGCAGGCGCGCCGCTTCCAGTTCCTCGGCCAGCTGCGCGCGGGCCAGGGCCTGCGCCAGCGGCTGGCCCAGGGCAGCCACCAGGCGCCGACGCTCGTCCGCCAGCGGCGTGCCGTCGGCGCTCTGCAGACCGATCAGCAGCAGCGTCCCCTCCTCGCCGCACAGCGGCCACCACCACCAGCGACTGCCGGGCAGGGTGTCGGTGCCGAGACCGGCAGGTTGCTCGTGCTGCCAGGCCCAGTCGGTGGCGGCGCGCTCGGCATCGAGCAACTCGGCGTGCAGTCCCCCCTCATGGCGCCATTGCCCATCTGCGCTGCGCGACAGCAGGGTCAGCTGCATGTCCGCCCAGCCATCCAGTTGCTGCTCGGCCACGGCCAGCACGGCCTGGCGATCGGCAGCGACGGTGAGCTTGCGCGACAGTTCCAGCAGCGCCGTGGTCTCGCCCTGCGCCTGCCGCAGCGCCTGCACCTGGCGCCGCTGGCGGCTGGCCAGGTTGCCGGTCAACCCGGCCATGAGCAGGAAGAACAGCAGGGTCAGCACGTCCTCCTGCCGCTGGATGCGCAGGGTCAGGGTCGGCGGGATGAACAGGAAGTTGTAGGCCAGGAACGACAGCCCCGAGCACGCCAGCGCCGGCCCCAGGCTGCTGCGCACCGCCACCAGCAGCACGGCGGCGAGAAACACCAGGGAGATGTTCGGCAGCTCCAGCGCCCGCGCCAGACCGAGGGAGATCAGCGTGGCACCGGCAGCAGCCAGCGTGGCCAGCAGGTAGTCACGCCAGCGCGGGGCGAGACGTGCACGCCGGCCAGCCCGTGGCTGCCCCCCTGCCGCATCCAGCACGCTCACCTCCAGCCCGGCCCCGGCAGCCAGCAGGCGCTCGCCGAGGCCACGACCGAACCAGCGCCGACGCAGGCGCCGTGTACTACTGCCAACCAGGATCAGGCTGGCGCGGCGCTCGCGGGCATGGTCGAGCAGCGTGCGCGCCACCGAGTCGCCGTGCAGTGTCACCACTTCGCCGCCGAGGCGTTCGGCCAGGCGCTGCGCCGCTTGCAGGCGCGCCCGTTTCTCCTCGTCCATGGCCTGCCGGCCGTCCACATGCACCACCGACCAGGGCAGGTGACGCCGCTCGGCCACCCGGCAGGCGTGGCGCACCAGGCGCTCGGCCTCGCCATCGCCATCAACGCCCACCAGCAGGCGCCCGAGCACGCTGGGCGCGGCCTGGCCGAGCTGGCGGTAGCGTTGGTCGAGGTCGGCATCGACCCGCGCGGCGGCGGTCTGCATGGCCAGTTCGCGCAGCGCGGTGAGGTTGGTCGGCGAGAAGAAGGCATCGATGGCCGCGCGCGCCTGCTCGGGCATGTACACCTTGCCGTCGCGCAGGCGTTCGAGCAGCTCACGCGGCGGCAGGTCGACCAGCTGGATCTCGTCGGCTTCCTGCAGCACCCAGTCCGGCACCGTCTCGCGCACCTGCACGCCGGTGATGTCGCGGACACGGTCGTTGAGACTTTCCAGGTGCTGGACGTTGACCGTGGTGTAGACGTCGATGCCGGCAGCAAGCAGCTCCTGCACGTCCTGCCAGCGCTTGGCGTGGCGGCTGCCGGGAGCGTTGCTGTGCGCCAGCTCATCGACCAGCGCCAGCTTCGGTGGGTCGGCGAGCAGGCCGTCGAGGTCCATCTCGCTGAGTTCAAGACCGCGATACGGCAGGCGCAGCGGTGGCTGCTGTGGCAACCCCAGCAGCAGCGCCTCGGTCTCGCTGCGGCCGTGGCTTTCCACCACCCCGGCACGCAGCGCCACGCCCTGGCGCAGTTGCGCATGGGCGGCCTGGAGCATGGCGTAGGTCTTGCCCACGCCCGGCGCCGCGCCGAGAAACACCTTGAGCCGACCACGGCCTTCACGGGGCAGGTCGGCGAGCAGCGCTTCGGCGCGCAGGCTGTCGTTCATCGAGCACTCGTCACTGGGAAGAAGTGGGGGGATTGTCGACCAGCGCCAGGTTCAGAGCCAGCACATTGACCAGCGCCGGGCCGAACAGCGGGCGCTCGGTGTGCGCCTCGACCAGGCGCAGCAGCTCGGCTTCGGCCATGCCACGGGCCTGGGCGATGCGCGGCACCTGCCAGGTGACGGCCTCGGGCGACAGGTGCGGGTCGAGGCCACTGCCCGAGGTGGTCACCAGTTGCATCGGCACCGGCGTGTCACCGGCAAGGCCGGCGCTGGCCTGCTCGATGCGGGCAAACAGTTCCGGGTTGCTGGCCGCCAG
>CAMPIF010000443.1 GCA_946886245.1 Ectopseudomonas composti
GTGGAGGGTGCAGCGCCAAGACCGATGAAAAGAGCGTCATCCACCCTACCCGGACGCAGGTCAGCGCCGCACCAGCCGACATCGTCGGGTGGATCACGTTTCATCGATCCACCGTTGCGGTGGACCGTAGCCCGGATGCAATCCGGGAGCCTCGGAGCTACCCTGCACCGGTCATTTCGCGGCTGAAGCCGCTCCTACAGAATCGGCGCATCTTCGCCTCCCTTGCAGGAGCGAGCGCTGCTCGCGAACAGCGCCCTAGGGTTCGATACCGTAGGCCTTGAGCTGATCGAGGAACTGCGCTTCGTCCAATACCTTAACCCCGAGTTCGCTGGCCTTGGCCAGCTTCGAGCCAGCGCCCGGCCCTGCGACGACGCAATGGGTCTTGGCTGATACCGAGCCGGCCACCTTGGCACCGAGGCTTTCCAGCTTCTCCTTGGCCACGTCGCGACTCATCACCTCCAGGGTGCCGGTCAGCACCCAGGTCTGCCCGGCCAGCGGCAGGCCTTCGGCGACCTTCTTCTCGCTTTCCCAGTGCATGCCGAAGTCACGCAATTGCTGCTCGATGGCGCGGGCAAGAGTCTGATTATCTGGGTTGGCAAAGAATGCTCGCAAAGATTGCTTGGCCTTCTCGTTCACCCCCGACAAGGTGTTCAGCTTCAGCCATTGCCCATCGGCATCCTTGTCGACTAGCTTCGCCACCTCAATCAGCGCATCTAAGGTTCTGAAACGCTCAGCCAATTTCTGTGCAGCACCGGGGCCAACACTCGGGATGTTCAGCTTGTCGAGCATGCCGCCGAGGGTAGCAACCGCCGAGAACTCGGCGCTCAGTTCGCCCTCTTCCTGCAACTCGAGGCCGCACTCGCCGAGCAAGGCGCTGATCACCTGCTGGTTATGCGCGTCCTCGAAGAAGCTGTGGATCTCATGCGCCACCTCCAGACCGATGTCCGGCAAGTAGGTGAGCACCTGGGGCAGCGCCTGACGCACGCGCGCCAGCGAGGCCAGGGAGCGCGCCAGCACCTTGGCGGTTTCCTCGCCCACATCGGGGATACCGAGCGCGTAGATAAAGCGCGCCAGCGTGGGCTTGCGGCTATCGGCGATGGCCGCCAGCAGCTTGTTGCTGGAGACCTCGGCGAAGCCTTCCAGGCCGATGATCTGCTCGTACTGCAGCTTGTACAGGTCGGCCGGTGAGGCGATCAGCTTCTCGTCCACCAACTGCTCGATGGTCTTGTCGCCGAGACCTTCGATGTCCATGGCGCGGCGCGAAACGAAGTGAATGATCGCCTGCTTGAGCTGCGCCTGGCAGCTCAGACGACCGACGCAGCGATACACCGAACCTTCGCTGAGCGACTCCTTGCCCTTGCTGCGCTTGACCAGTTGCGTGCGCTCCACCGCCGAGCCGCACACCGGGCATTGTTCGGGGATATGCACGGGGCGCGCATTATCCGGGCGACGCTCGGGCACCACCGCCATTACCTGCGGGATCACGTCACCGGCGCGGCGGATGATCACCGTATCGCCGATCATCACGCCCAGGCGCGCCACTTCGTCCATGTTGTGCAGGGTGGCGTTGGCCACCATGACGCCGGCCACCTTGACCGGATTCAGCCGCGCCACGGGCGTGACCGCGCCGGTACGGCCGACCTGAAATTCCACGTCGAGCAGCTCGGTCAGCTCTTCCTGCGCCGGGAACTTGTGGGCGATGGCCCAGTGCGGGGTGCGTGCGCGAAAGCCCAGCTGCTGCTGATCCTCGATATTGTTGACCTTGAACACCACGCCATCGATGTCATAGGCCAGGCTCATGCGCCGCTCGCCGATATCACGGTAGTAGTCCAGGCAAGCTTCCACGCCCTTGGCCAGTTTCAGCTCACGACTGATGGGCACGCCCCAGGCCTTGAGCTGCTGCAGCATGGCCACCTGAGTGCCCGGCAGTTCGCCGCTGACCTGGCCGACACCGTAGCAGCAGAACTCCAGCGGACGGCTGGCAGTGATCTTCGGATCGAGCTGACGCAGGCTGCCGGCGGCGGCGTTACGCGGGTTGGCGAAGGTCTTGCCGCCGCTCTCGGCCTGGCGCGCATTGAGCTCCTCGAAGCCGGTCTTGGGCATGAACACCTCGCCACGTACTTCCAGCACCTGCGGCCAGCCCTCGCCCTGCAGCTTGAGCGGCACGTTGCGGATGGTGCGTACGTTGCTGGTGATGTCCTCGCCGGTACTGCCATCACCGCGCGTGGCGCCGCGCACCAGCTGCCCGTTTTCGTAACGCAGGCTGACGGCCAGGCCATCGAGCTTGGGTTCGCAGCTGTACTCGACCTCGGCACCGCCACCAAACAAATCGCCGCCCTGCATACCGAGGCCGTTCTGCACGCTGCGGTCGAACGCGCGCATGTCGTCCTCTTCGAAGGCATTGCCGAGGCTGAGCATCGGCACTTCATGGCGCACCTCGCCAAAGGCGCCGAGCGCTTCACCGCCGACGCGCTGGGTCGGCGACTCCGGTGTCACCAGCTCCGGATGCTCGGCTTCCAGCGCCTGCAGTTCGCGGAACAGGCGGTCGTACTCGGCGTCGGGCACGCTCGGTTCGTCCAGCACGTAGTAACGGTAGTTGTGCGCGTCCAGTTCGTTGCGCAGTTCGGAAATACGGTGGGCGGCGTCGGTCATGCTCGGTCTCTCAAACGAAAAGAGCAGCCTCGGCTGCTCTTTTGCAATGCACTGGTGTTTCAGCGTTTCTGGGTCAGTTGCCGGCGCTCGAATTCGACGATGCGCTGGCGGTAGTGTTCGATGGTTTGCGCAGTCATCACGCTGCGCTGGTCGTCCTTCAGCTCACCGCCCAGTTCATGGGCCAGCTTGCGCGCCGCAGCGACCATCACGTCGAAGGCCTGCTTCGGATGACGCGGGCCGGGCAGGCTGAGGAAGAAGCTCACCGCACGGGTGCTGAAGCCTTCGATGTCGTCCAGATCGAAAGTGCCTGGCTTGAGCGCATTGGCCATGGAGAACAGCACCTCGCCGTTGCCTGCCATGCTCTCGTGACGGTGGAAGATGTCCATCTCGCCGAAACGCAGGCCGCTTTCAAGAATGTTCTGCAGCAGCGCCGGGCCCTTGAAACCGAAGTCGTCGCGGGCGACCACGTTGATTACCAGCACCTCTTCCACCGGCGCAGCATCGGCAGCCGGCCTGGTGGCTTTCTTGGGTTCAACGGGTTGGTCATCGACCGGGTTGAGCAAGGTCGGTACCGGCTCATCGACAGCCAGATTGAGGTCGCCCTGCTGAGGCTCGTTGCGCGGACGACGCGGCAGGTCCTTGGCAGTCATCGAGGGCAGGTCGTCTTCATCCAGTTGCGGCTCGTGGTCGCGTTGCACCACACGCGGTGTACTGAGCAGATCCGGATCACTGTCGTCGTCCGACATGTTGGCGAAGCTGCGGTCAAGCCTGAACTTGAGCTTGCCCTTGCCTCCGCGCATACGGCGCCAGCCGTCGAACAGGATGCCAGCGATAACGATGATGCCAATAACGATCAGCCACTCGCGCAGACCGAATTCCATGAAATACCTGACCCTTAAAAATTCTGGTGAAAAAAAGATCCAATCAAACGGATCACAACTCGACTATAAAACGCGGCGCCAACTTCATGTTCTATCTGACGTTTTCCGCGTGTAACAAAAGTGGGCAATAAGCTAGCACGACGAAAGGCAACTTTACACAGGCAGCCACACAAGCTTTTGCCGTATTCAGTTAATCTCGCGGCGCACTGCCATCACGCCTCCACCATCGCCAGCGCCTCCTCGACATCCACTGCCACCAGACGCGAGCAACCCGGCTCGTGCATGGTAACCCCCATCAACTGATCGGCCATTTCCATGGCGATCTTGTTGTGGGTGATGTAGATGAACTGCACCGTTGCCGACATCTCCTTGACCAGCCGCGCATAGCGCCCGACGTTGGCGTCGTCCAGCGGTGCATCCACTTCGTCCAACATGCAGAACGGCGCCGGATTGAGCTGGAAGATGGAAAACACCAACGCCAGGGCGGTCAGCGCTTTCTCTCCACCGGAGAGCAAATGAATGGTGCTGTTCTTCTTGCCCGGCGGACGCGCCATGATGGTTACACCGGTATCGAGTA
>CAMPIF010000444.1 GCA_946886245.1 Ectopseudomonas composti
TGCTGCGTTAAAAACAGGCTCACAGTCGCAGACTGAACGCGCTTTAGCGCGGCCCCGAAGGGGGGAGCGAAGCGAATCAAGTGCTCATTTACAGCACGTAAAGTCGGGCGCGACCCCGGTCGTTTTGACTCGCTGCGTTCGCCCTTCGGGCCAGCCTTCGGCTGATACTCCCGCTGGTCGTAGCGCCTGTTTTTGCGGGGCCGCCATCGGTATTGCGCTGGCTGCCTCGCCTACGTTTTCAACAACCTGCTACACGTAGTCATATCCGTTCGAGGAGTGTGGTCGATGAAACACTGGATCTGTTTGCCGCTGCTTGCGGTGGTGCTCACCGGCTGCGCCGGCAAGACCGTCTACCGTGATACCTGTGCCAATCAACTGGATGCCGCATGGAAAGAGCTGAGCATCGCCGAGGCCGAAGGCTTCGCCGGTACCGTGAGCTATTCCAAGGCACTTTCGCTGCTCACCGCTGCCAAGACTCAGCAGCAGTTCGAAGCCTATGAAGGCTGCACCAGCAAGGCCGAGCGTGCGCGCTTCTACATCCGCGAATCGCGAGCGGGGCGTTGATGCAGCTCGACTTTTCCGATCTGAGCCCGCTCGAGGCTTATCGCTGGCTGGCTTCCAGTGTCACCCCACGGCCCATCGCCTGGGTCTCCACCCGTTCCGCCGACGGCGTGGCGAACCTGGCGCCGTTCAGCTTCTTTCAGGTGATCAGTGACAACCCGCCGACCTTGCTGGTCAACGTCAACACCCGCGACGATGGCAGCCTCAAGGACAGCCTGCGCAATGCCCAGGCCAGCGGCGAACTGGCGATTCAACTGGTCAGCTTCGCACAGGCCGAGGCGATGAACGCCAGCGCCGCGATCCTGCCTCATGAAGTCAGCGAGTTCGCCCACTGTGGCATCGCCAGCCAGCCGTGCGAGCGCATCGACGTGCCGCGTGTCGTCGGCGCACCGGTGACCTTCGAATGCCGTGTGGCGCAAATCCAGCCCTATCCGGCGCAACGACCCAACTGCCATCTGATCTTCGCCGAAGTGTTGCTGGCGCATATCGATGACGCAGTGCTCAACCAGCAGGGGCGCATCGACCCGCTCAAACTCGACCTGGTGGGTCGCCTCGGTGGCAGCGCCTATTGCCGCACACGGGATCTTTTCCAGATGCAGCGGCCCTGAACCCGTTCTGAAAACGACGTCCAGTTAACTCTCCCGGTCATCTTGCTGCCTGCTGGCTTGTCGCCAGTAGCGTTGCGCTCTTATGTTCCAGAATTGTCAGGCCGTTGAAAAACGTAGGCGAGGCAGTATTGCCAACGCACGACTGCATGGATGCAGGAGGTAGAGCGACGCAGGAAGCCAAAGCCGAGGTGGTTTTTCAACAGCCTGTTAGGGCTGGCTGCAGTAGGCAGGGGGATGTCATGGGGGGCTCATTGAGCAAGCGGCTGGCCAGTCTGAGCACGACCAGCAAGTTGATGACGGGTTTTGCTCTGGTATTGATGCTGACCGCTCTGGTGGCTGTTACCGGTTTGCTGGCCTTGCGTGAAGTGAGTGCTGGCGCCGAGCTGCAGCAGCGCATGAGTGCGCTCGGCGAGCAGGTGCTGCGCATGCGCCAGAGCGAGCAGACGTTCGCGCTGAGTGGCGACGGTCAGCACGCCGAGCGCCTGGCCGAACAGGCTGAGAGCATTTTGCAGACCGGGCAGGCACTGCAAGGTGAGCTCGACAGCGACACGGCCGCGATTCTGGCGCAGGTCGAGCCTGCGCTGGCCGACTACCGCAGCGCCTTTGCCCGCTACGTTGAACTCACCGACAACATGCAGCTGTCTCTGCAGGCCGCCGACTGGCTGGTGGTCAGCGCGGCCAACAGTCTGGACCTGCTGCAGGAAGGGCTGGCGGAAGACGGCGTCGACCTGCTCAAGAGTACCCAGGGCGAGCAGGGCGGCGATTCGGTTCTGCAGGCTGGCAAGGTCGGCAAGATTCATCAGTTGCTGCTGCAGGCGCTGGATCAGGCTCGCCAGCGCCTGGAGGCCAGCCGGCGCAGCGATAGCAGTGAGCAGGCGGAGATTGCCCCGGCCGGTGAGGCGCAAGCCATGGCTGCCGAGTTGCGCGATGCGCTGGACGACCCCGGTTATGCTGCGGTGCTCGGCGAGGTGGTGGTCAACGTCGACTCCTTCAACGAGCGCCTGAAGGAATACGCCACCCAGTTGCAGCAACAGAAACAGGTTTACGGCCAACTGGTCGCCCAGGTCGAGCAACTGCTGCAGCAAGTCGAGCTGGCGCTGGACACGCAACGTCAGGTCATGCGCGCCGAGCGCCAGGCCAGCAGCGGTCTGATCATCGTGGCAGCGGCCCTGGCGCTGCTGTTCGGTCTTGGCGCGGCGATCATGATCAGTCTGGCCATCGTGCGTCCGCTCAAACGGGTGATCGGCCTCGCCGAATCCATCGCCAGTGGTGACCTCAGCGTGCACATCGAACAGGATCGGCGCGATGAAATCGGTCAACTGCTGGCTGCCATGCACGGCATGTCCGCCAACCTGAGAGATATGGTTGGCCGCCTGCAGGGCGGTGTGGCGCAGATATCCAGCTCCGCCCAGAGCCTTTCGACAACCGCCGAGCAGACGCGCCAGGGCGTCAATGGGCAGAAGCTGGAGACCGATCAGGTCGCCACCGCCATGAGCCAGATGACGGCCACGGTGCACGAGGTGGCGCGCAATGCCGAGGCCGCAGCGGCTTCCACCGAGCGCGCTGACCAGCGTGTCGGTGCGGGCAGTCAGGTGGTGCGCCAGACCCTGCAGCGTATCGAGCAACTGGCGCGCGCCATGGACGCCACTACCGAGAGCATTCAGCGCCTGAGTCAGGACACTCAGCGCATCGATGCCGTACTCGACGTGATCAAGAGCGTTGCCGAGCAAACCAACCTGCTGGCGCTCAACGCGGCCATCGAAGCGGCGCGCGCGGGAGAGCAGGGGCGTGGATTCGCGGTGGTCGCCGATGAGGTACGGGCACTGGCAAAGCGCACTCAGCAATCCACGGCGGAAATCGAGTCGCTGATCGCGGCCTTGCGTGAAGGCAGCCGCCGCGCCGTGACCGACATGGAGCAGAGCGCCAGCCTGGTGAACCTGACGGTTGGCGACGCCAACCAGACCGAAGGCGCCTTGGCGGCCATTGCCGAGGCGGTGGGCCTTATCTCGGAGATGAACCAGCAGATCGCTGCGGCAGCCGAGCAGCAAACCGCCGTGGCCGAGGAAATCAACCGCAGCGTCACCTCGATCCGCGATATCGCCGATCAGTCAGCCACGGCCATGGACGAAACCGCTGCCTCGAGTATCCAGCTGGCTGAGCTGGGGCGTGAGCTGCAGGGTATGGCAGGGCACTTTCGCCTGACATAGCGTCTGCCCTCACAGTTTCGTGAGCAAACTTTGCATAGCGCTATGCCACGCCCCGGCGCCCCAGTAGCATCGGCGTTCTGCATAAGGAGCGAACGATGCGAACCAAACTGGACACCTGTCTCGACTCGGTCAATCAGGTCTTGCTGGGCAAAGAGGCGCAGGTGCGCCTCGCGCTGACCTGCCTGCTGGCGCGTGGTCACCTGTTGATCGAAGACCTGCCGGGCATGGGCAAGACCACCCTCAGCCATGCCCTGGCACGTGTGCTGGGGCTGAGCTTCCAGCGCATCCAGTTCACCTCTGATCTGCTGCCGGGCGACATTCTTGGCACCTCGGTGTTCGACAAGGACAGCGGGCAGTTCGTCTTTCATCCGGGGCCGATTTTCGCCGAGCTGGTGTTGGCCGATGAAATCAACCGTGCCACGCCGAAGAGTCAGAGCGCGCTGCTCGAGGCCATGGAAGAGGGGCAGGTGACCATCGAGGGCGCGACCCGGCCGCTGCCCGAGCCATTCTTCGTCATCGCCACGCAGAACCCGGTCAGCAGTGGCGGCACCTTCGCCTTGCCCGAATCCCAGCTCGATCGTTTTCTCATGCGCCTGTCGCTGGGCTATCCGGCGCAAGCTGCGGAACGGGCGTTGTTGCTGGGCGATGCCCGACGCGATCTGTTGCCGCGCATGGAATCCATTCTCGACCATGCCGAACTGGCCCGCCTGCAGGCGCA
>CAMPIF010000445.1 GCA_946886245.1 Ectopseudomonas composti
CAGCAGCAGAATGTCCTGGCCGCGCTCGCGCAGCGGCGGCACTTCCAGGTTGAGCACGTTGAGGCGGTAGAACAGATCCTCACGGAAGCTGCCTTCAGCGACCATCTTTTCCAGGTCGCGGTGGGTGGCGCTGAGAATGCGCACGTCCACCTTCACCTCGCGATCACCACCGACGCGGCGGAAGCTGCCATCACTGAGAAAACGCAGCAGCTTGGCCTGCAGATAGGGCGACATCTCGCCGATCTCGTCGAGAAACACCGTGCCCTGGTTGGCCAGCTCCAGCAGCCCCGGCTTGCCGCCGCGCTGCGCGCCGGTAAAGGCGCCGGGGGCGTAGCCGAACAGCTCGCTCTCGGCCAGGTTCTCCGGCAGGGCAGCGCAGTTCAGTGCCAGGAACGGCGCAGTGCGGCGCACGCTGACGGTATGGCAGGCGCGCGCCACCAGCTCCTTACCGGTGCCGGTTTCGCCGTGGATCAGCAGCGGCGCATCGAGCGATGCCACTCGCAGCGCGCGTGCCTTGAGTGCGCGGATCGGTGCCGACTCGCCAAGCAGCGAGTCGAAGCCCTCGGCATGATCGTGATGCAGCGCGGCCAGACGCTGACCCATGCGGCTCGGGGCGTAAAGGGTGAGCAGGCCGCCGGTCAGGCGGCCGTCCTCGGTGATCGGCTGGGCGTCGAGCAGCAGCGGCTGGCCGGCGAAATGCACTTCGCGCAGCGGCTGATGAAAACCGGCGGCGAGCAGCGATTGCTGCAGCGCATCATCGGCGAACAGCGCGGCGATGCTCAGGCCTTCGGGCGTGCGGCCACAGATATCCACCAGCGCCGGGTTGGCCAGCAGCACGGTGGCGCGGTCATCCACCGCCAGCACCGGGTCGGGCATGGCCGCCAGCAGCGCATCGAGCTGCAGGCGTCTGCGCTGGCCGGGCAGAATGTCCACCACCTCGACGCTCTGCACGCCATGCACCTGCAAGAGCGCGCCGCGCAGCTCCTCGAGCACGGCGGCGCTCAGCGTCGGTGCGTCGATATAGACGTTTGGCGGTACCATCTCCACCGCATCGAGGTTCAGATTGCGCCCGCCCAGCAGCGCCAGGACTTCCTGGGTGATGCCGACGCGGTCGATGAAGCTGACGTGGATGCGCATTGATGATGGTCGAAATGGGCGAACAGGCGGCGATTATGCCTGCTCTGCTCGATATGAGGAAAAGGGCAACCGCGTGAGTACAGAAAAACCGAGCCGCGCCGACTACCACCGCGAGCACCAGGCCCGCGCCGAAGCCGAGGCGCAGCGCCTGCTGGCGCGCAGGAACGAGCTGCAAGGGCGCTGGCTGCCCTGGGTGGCGCAGGAGCTGTACCAGCTCAGCCCGCCGGAGTTCGCCAACATGGTGCGCCGCGAGTTGCAGCGCTTGGCGTAGATCGCTGCTACACGATGTACACCTGTAGGAGCGGCTTCAGCCGCGATGCTGTTGAACGGCCCGGATTGCATCTGGACTACGTGCTGGGCGAAAGCATTGGGGCGGTTTTGGACAGCGGTAGAGGTTCTAATCGCGGCTGAAGCCGCTCCTACGGGACGGTGGATATCTGTAGAAACAGTCGGTATGCCACGCCACTACGTCACTCGGTCCTACGCGCGCTTGCGCGCACAGCGGCTCATATCCACCTTACCCACATAGGGGTTGCCCCAACCCATCACGCAGGCCACCTGCTGGTTGCGCTGCTGCTCCCAGACCTTGGCCGGGTAGGCCTTGCTCCAGGCTTCGTAGAGCTGCCGGTCCTGCTTCGACAGGCGCAGCTTGTAACGGTCGGACATATAGAAATAGGTGCGCGCGATCATCCCGCGAATGGCCGGGCGCGGCATCACCTTGCGTGCCTTGAAGTCCACCACCGTTTCGCACTTGCCATATTGATGCGGCTTCTGCGGCAGCCAGGCGAAGGCGTAGTTGCTGCGGTCGCCGTTCACCTCGCCGATGCTCGGCACCAGGTTGTGCAGGTCGGCCTCGGCCTTGCGGAACTGCGCATCGTTGGCCGCGCAGTGCTTGCGCCCGCCTTTCTGCCAGCACTGGCGCTGATGGCCGATCACCCAGGCCGGGACGATATGTTCCCACTCGATGCGCTGGGCGCGATTGGCGTTCTTGCGTGGCGTGTAACCACAGGAGCGCAGATCGACCCGATTGCCGCTGTACTTGCAGCCGCAATAGAACTCGGTGGATTGCTGCTCATACAGCGGCCAGGCCAGGCGCTTGGCCTCGGCGAAAGTGGCGGGTGCGGCGTGCAGGGAAAGGGCTGTGAAACAGCAGAGCAGGGGCAGTAGGCATCGAATCATGGGGCGGCAGAGTAGCCGTCACCGCTGTCGATGTGAAGATGGAAACATCAGGTTTTTCAAATGCTTGCGTGATGGCTAGAGGCCTTGATTGCGGGCTGGCCGGCGCATTGGCCGTTGCTCAGGTGGTCAGCCAGCAAGCAGCATTGGCGACCTCCCGCCCTTGCAATCAGCTGAACCTTGGCAAGCGCTGATCCGAGTCGCTGCCCTCGCTCTGGGCCGGTTGCGGCAGGCCGGCGACCTTGAGCACCGGCATCCTCTCGCCCACCAGGCGCAGATCGCGGCGGGGCAGGGCGAAGCGCACATCCAGCTCGCGCAGGGCGTCGAGCAACTGCAGGTTGATCTCCTGCTGGATGTCCATGTACTGGTTGTAATCCGAGGTCAGCACGATATAGACCACCTCGAAGGTCAGCTGGCTTTCATCGAAACCGAGAAAATGCGCGCGGTCGAAGCGGGTCTTGGGCGTGGCGCGGATGATATCGCCGACCTTCTCCGATACCTGGCGCACCTTGTCGCTGGGCGTGTCGTAGTTGATGCCGAACTTGAAGACGATACGGCGCGTGTCCATGCGCTTGTAGTTGTGCACGACCTGGCGCAGCAGGTCGGCGTTGGCACACACCACCTGCTCACCGCTGAGGCTGCGAATGCGCGTGGTCTTCAGACCGATATGCTCGATGGTCCCGGCCACCTCGCCGAACACCACGAAGTCACCGATCTCGAACGGCTTGTCGACGCCAATCGACAGCGAGGCGAACACATCGCTGAGCACCGTCTGCACCGCCAGCGCCACGGCGATACCGCCGACACCCAGGCTGGCCACCAGCGCGGTGATATCCACCCCCAGATTGGCCAGAATCGACAACAGCATCACCGACCACACCACGATCAGGATCATGATGCTGATGATGGTGGTCATCACCGGGTTGTAACTGCCGCCGTTCTTGCCCATCACCAGGCTGCGCGACCACAGGCGCACGCCGGTATCGACCCACAGCGCCACCTGCAAGGCCAGGGCAACGAACCAGGTATGGCTCAGCGCGCTGTGCCAACTGCCGGGCAACTCCGGCAGGCGCAACGCCAGCAACAGCGAAAAAGCCAGCAGCAGCGCGCGGCTGGTGCGGCCGATGACCATGGCGACGAAGTGCTGCCAGCTGCCGTCCTGATCCTTCGACCAGGCCTTGAGCCGCTTGTGCAGGGTATTCACCAGGGTGCGCAGCACGCTGTAGATCAGCGCCGTGGCGACCACCACGATCGCCACGTTGAGCCAGAGATCGCGCTCGAGCCAGATATTCCACTGTTCCATCGCCAGGGGCCTCCAGAAAAAGACGTATAGGGTTCTGGTGGCGTTGGGCGGCAGAAGTTCCGGGGAAATGGGCGAGCGGTTTGGGTTAGTTGAGTGAAGGGGAATCGAACCCTTTCCAGCCCTTTGCTTTGATCCGCAAAGCCCGGCTTTACTGGCCTTTCTGCCCCGTCAGTGCGGCATTTTTCCGCTATCCCTTGCAGTGTTTTCGACACTTTTTCGACAGTGCGGCTAGACAGTTCTTAGGGTGAGGGGTAGCGTTTGGCTATCACAACGAAGCCTGTCGGTGTTAGCCATGGATGACATTCCTCTTTTCCTAGTGTTGAAAACATACTGCCAGAACCTTTTTGGTAAAAGTCTGATTTAAATAAACTGACCTCTTCTCTTTCTGTAGTTACTATTTTGCCTAATTAAGGATTTTTAAATAGATGGAAGCTAAGAAAATATTTATTTCATATAGCTGGTCTAATCC
>CAMPIF010000446.1 GCA_946886245.1 Ectopseudomonas composti
GGCTGCGCGATAGCGGTCTGCTGCAAGGCGATATGCAGCTGGAGGCGGGCGAGTTGCGGTGGCTTGACGGTAGCCGCGTCGCAGCGGATCTCGGTGATCCCCAGACGCAGGCTCGCCTGCAATCCAGTCTCGGCAGCGCGCAGGGTGGCGTGGTGCTGCATGGTGGTTTCTTCCTTGGCCCGGAAAGCTTCTACCGGCGTCTGCGCGAGCTGGATGACGGCGAACGGCAGCGCTTTGCCATGACCGGCATCCGCTACATCAACGAGCTGTACGGCCAAGAGGAACTCAAGCGTCTGCAGCGCCGTGATGCACGCTTCATCAATACGGCTTTCACCATGACCCTGCTCGGTGCGGGCGTGGCCGATCAACTGGAGGACGGTCGGGTGCTTAGCGGCGTAGGCGGGCAATACAACTTCGTCGCCCAGGCCCATGCGCTGGAGGATGCGCGCTCGATCCAGCTGCTGCGCAGCTGGCGCGAGTCAGGCGGTGAGGTGAATTCGAACATTGTCTGGGAATATGGCCACGCCACCATCCCCCGGCACCTGCGCGATATCGTGGTGACCGAATACGGCATCGCCGATCTGCGCGGCAAGACCGACGCGCAGGTGATCGAGGCGCTGCTCAAGATCAGCGATTCACGCTTCCAGAACGGGCTGATCGAGCAGGCCCAGCAGGCCGGCAAGCTGCCGACGGACTTTCGCCTCGCTGAGCGCTTTTGCAACAACCTGCCCGAGCGTCTGCAGGCGCTGCGCACCGAGCATTCGTCGCTGTTCGCCGAATATCCGCTAGGCAGCGATTTCAGCGCGGTGGAGCAGGACCTGCTGCGGGCGCTGAGCTGGCTCAAGAGCAAGCTGCGCCTGACCGAGGTTCTGGAGCTGGGCAAGGCCACGCTCGATGCGCCCGAGCCGGCCGCCTATGCCGAACATCTGCGGCGCATGAGCCTGGAGGCGCCGGACGGGATGCGTGAAGCCCTCTGCCAGCGTTTGTTGCTGGCGGGGCTGCAAGCCACTCGCGGGGCTTAGTCGAGGAAACGCACCTGGCCGTTTTCCAGTGCAGCCACTCGGGCCAGCGACTCGACGCGGTAGCCTTCGCTCTCCAGAAGATTGCGGCCGTCCTGGAAGGACTTCTCGATGACAATGCCGATACCGGCAATCTGAGCGCCGGCCTGCTGGATCAGGTCGATCAGCGCCTTGGCGGCGTGGCCGTTGGCGAGGAAGTCGTCGATCACCAGCACACGGTCCGCGGCGGTCAGGTGACGGGCGGAAATGGCGATGGTGCTCTCGGTCTGCTTGGTGAAGGAGAACACCTTGGAGATCAGCAGGTCGTCCTTGAGCGTCAGCGACTGGAACTTGCGCGCGAAAATCACCGGAATGCCCAGCTCCAGGCCTGCCATCACTGCCGGGGCGATGCCCGAGGCCTCGATGGTGACGATCTTGGTGATGCCCTGGCCGGCGAAACGCTGGGCGAACTCGTGGCCGATCTCCTGCATCAGGCGCGGATCGATCTGGTGGTTGAGAAAGGCGTCCACCTTGAGTACATGCTCGGACAGCACGATGCCTTCGCTGCGAATCTTCTGTTTCAACGACTCCACGGTCGATCCTCTGGTTGAGCAGAAAAGCTGCGGATTTTCGCTCAAAACACCCTGCATTGTGTAGTGAAACCGCAGCCTGCCCGACAGTCGTGGCCAATTGACCGGTTAGACAGGTTGTTGGTCGCGGCCAGCTGTAGCCCAGATGCAATCCGGGGCGTGCTCCGCTCAGGCGCTTTTGGTCAGGCGGCGCAGGATGTCCCTGGGGATTCCACGCGTATCCAGCGGCAGCTTGTCCGGTGCGGGCTCCAGGCCCAGCTCGTAAAGCCAGTTGAGCGTGTACTCGCGCAGTTGCTTGAGCTCGTAGGCCTGCCACTGCTGACGAATCACTGGAAAGGATTCGATCTCGTAGTCGAACGCGCGCAGCGGCCGGCGCCCGGTCAACGCGGCGCTCAGTAGTGGGTGGGCGTGCAGGTCGTCGAGGGTGAACAGGAAGGACTCACGCATGGCCACGCGCTGGGGGATATCGAGGTTGGGTATCCGGGTGTAGCGATCCGGATTCAGTTCGACTTGCTGGCGCTCGTCGCTGTGGTGATCTTCCGGCGCCAGGGTCAGCACGCTACCGCTTTCCAGGTCCAGCCAGTTCTCCTGCTGTTCACGGCCATTGATCAACTGAGTCAGGGCATCGAGGTCGAGCGTGAATGTGCGCATGGTTGCTGCCCCTGTTTCTGAACGATGTCTTGTTCTGACTGGCAAATATGACGCGGGTGCCAGTGGCATTGAAGGGGTGGGCTGAAGCGGATCGCCGCCCGGCCCACCCTACACCGCTGAAGAGGATCGCCAGTCTGTAGGGTGGGCTTCAGCCCACCGGAAAAACCGACCATACACCAGTCAGCCATGACCTCAGCGCTTGAGCATTGCGCGCATATTGGCCAGGGCGTCGTTGCCGCGTGCCGCCTTGACCTCCACCGGCGCCTCTTCCAGTCCTTCCCACACCAGGTCTTCCGGCGGTAGCTCGTCGAGGAAGCGGCTCGGCGAGCAGTCGATCACCTCGCCGTACTGCTTGCGCTTGGCGGCGAAGGTCAGCGCCAGGTTGCGCTTGGCGCGGGTGATGCCGACGTAGGCCAGGCGCCGCTCTTCCTCGATGGTGTCGGCCTCGATGCTGGAGCGGTGGGGCAGGATTTCCTCCTCGAAGCCGATGATGTACACCGAGGGGAATTCCAGGCCCTTGGAGGCGTGCATGGTCATCATCTGCACGCCCTCGGCGCCTTCTTCCTCTTCCTGCTGGCGTTCGAGCATGTCGCGCAGCACCAGTTTGCCGATGGCGTCTTCGATGGTCATGTCGCCGTCTTCATCGCGCTCCAGCGTGCTCTTCAGCGCATCGACGAGGAACCAGACGTTGCCCATGCGCGCGTCGGCCACCTTGTCGCTGGAGGCGTTCTGGCGCAGCCAGTTCTCGTAGTCGATGTCCATGACCATGCTGCGGATGGCGGCGATCGGATCGTTCTGCGCGCATTCCTGGCGTACACGATCCATCCAGCGGGTGAAGCGCTGCAGGCGCTCGGTGAAGCGTGCATCGAGATGCTCGCCGAGGCCGATCTCTCCGGCTGCGGCGTACATGCTGATCTTGCGCTCGTTGGCGTAGTTGCCGAGTTTCTCCAGGGTGGCGGAGCCGATCTCCCGGCGCGGCACGTTGATCACCCGCAGGAAGGCGTTGTCGTCTTCCGGGTTGACCAGCAGGCGGAAGTAACTCATCAGGTCCTTCACTTCCTGGCGGGCGAAGAAGCTGGTGCCGCCGGACAGGCGATAGGGAATCTGGTGGTGCTGCAGTTTCAGCTCCATCAGCTTGGCCTGGTAGTTGCCGCGATAGAGGATGGCGAAGTCGCTGTAGGGGCGCTGGGTGCGCAGGTGTTCGGTGAGGATTTCCAGCGCCACCCGTTCGCACTCGGCGTCTTCGTTGCGGGTGCGGATCACGCGAATCTCGTCGCCCATGCCCATCTCCGACCACAGCTGCTTCTCGAAGGCGTGGGGGTTGTTGGCGATGAGGGTGTTGGCGCACTTGAGAATGCGGCTGGTGGAGCGGTAGTTCTGCTCCAGCATCACTACCTTCAGCGAGGGATAATCCTCTTTGAGCAGCATCAGGTTTTCCGGCCGTGCGCCGCGCCAGGCGTAGATCGACTGGTCGTCGTCGCCGACCACGGTGATCTGGTTGCGCATGCCCACCAGCAGTTTCACCAGCAGGTACTGGCTGGAGTTGGTGTCCTGGTATTCGTCGACCAGCAGGTAGCGGATGCGGTTCTGCCACTTCTCCAGGATGTCGGCGTGCTCCTGGAAGAGTTTCACCGGCAGCAGGATCAGGTCGTTGAAGTCCACCGCGTTGTACGCCTTGAGCGTGCGCTGGTAGTGCAGGTAGACGATGGCGGCGGTCTGCTCCTTCGGGTTGCGGGCGTTGGCGAGCGCCTCGTCGGGCAGGATCAGGTCGTTCTTCCAGCTGTCGATGTAGTTCTTGATCTCGTCCGCAC
>CAMPIF010000447.1 GCA_946886245.1 Ectopseudomonas composti
CCGCTTGGGGCGAAGGCGTCTTCACCGTGCCCCACGGCATCTACATCGACGAGGCGGACTGGAAATTCATCAAGCCGCGCGAAAGTGCCAAGGTCGAGGTGCCTCAGCAGGCCGAAGCGGTCGAACCAGCCTGACGGCCTGTCGCGGCCAAAGCCCCTCCCACAGTTCAGGATGCCCCTGTAGGAGCGGCTTCAGCCGCGAGCTTCTATGAGTTCGTAGCGCGAATAACAGACGCAAAATGAAAGGGGCCGCTCAATGCGGCCCCTTGCATTTCCATGGTTTGCAGTCCGTAGGGTGGATATCGCTTTTCACATCCACCATGGCAGCCGGTGCATCGATCGAGCGTGCCCCTACTCCAGCACGATCTTCGGTGCCCACTGCATCCAGAGATCCTGCGGCTCGTCGAACAGCGCAAACGTCTGCCCCGGCTGCGCCGGCCCACCCATCTCAGGATTGTTCGGCGTGGCGAAGGCGACACCGCCCTCGAGCAGCGCCTCCAGCGATTCGGTGCGCACCTTCACGCCCTTGAACAGCCCGGCATCGACACCGATGCCGCTGGCATTCCAGAAACGGCTGCCCGAACGCACCAGCGGCGCATAACGCGGTTCGATCAGCACATGAATCAACACGCGATCCGAAGTCGGACCCAGTTCGAAATCCACCACCTTGCCCACCGGCACCTCGCGGTAGCTGACGATCACCCCTGGTTTGATCGAACCACGCCGCGGCGCACTCAGCACCAGGCGCAAGCCTTCCTCGCGCACGGCCTGATTCGGCGGACTTGCCAATGCGATGAATTCGGTACGGCGCGCGCCCTTCTGTGCCGAGGGCTGCACTTCAATATACTGACCGCTGACCAGGGTGCCGAGATTCGCTGCGCGTGTCAGGCTCAGTTCCGGCTTCACCACCCAGAACTGTGTGCCTTCGCGAACGATACGCTCGGCCGCCTGGGTAATTCGCGCCCCTAACACCACGCCCTGCAGATCGTCGGTGAGGCTCATGCTCTCCACCTTGCCAACCTCCAGGCCTTTATAGCGAATCGCCGTACCAGGCTGCAGACCGTCGCCGTTGCTGACCCGAATGCTGATCTGCTGCCCCGATTGCAGCGCACTCTCGCGATTGGCGTAAAGGGTAAAACGCTGCACCCGTCGATCGCTCCTGGCCGCTTGCGGCTGCGGCGTCTCGAAGGCGATGCCACCGGCCAGCAGGGTCTGCAGCGACTCGCTTTTCACCTCCACCCCCGACAGCCCACCCTTGAGGGTGACGCCACTGGCATTCCAGAAACGGCTCGACGTGTTGACCAGATGGCTGTGCTCCGGCTCGATGTGCACGCCCAGTACCACCTGGCTGTCGTCACGCGATAACTGAAAGCTCTGCACCGAGCCCACCTTGACCTGCCGGTAAAGGATCGGGCTGCCCACCTCCATCGACCCGAGTGCATCGCTGAATAGCACCAGGTGCAAGCCCGGCGCGCCCAGATCCAGTGGCGGTGCCTTGGCCCGCGCCTCGAACTCCCGGCGCGGCGGATTGCCACTCTCGCCAGGACGAATGGCGATGTAGTTGCCTTTGACCAGCGCCTCCAGACCGGTAATGCCGGCCAGCGAGATGGATGGCCTGACCACCCAGAAGTCGGTGCCTTCGACCAGGTAATCCTCGGTGCGCGGATCGAGCATCAGCTCCACCTGAGCGCCGCCCAGATCGGCATCGACCTTGAACGTCTTCATATGGCCGATCTGAATGCCCTTGTACATCACCGGCGTGCGTCCCGGCTCCAGCCCCTCGAAGTCGTGCAGCTTCAACGAGATGCGGATACCCGCCTGTGCGGCGTCATAGTCCTCGTAGAGGCGGAAGGCAATGTTCGGGTCTGTGGCCGGGCTGTCCTTGCGGTGTTCAGGCGTGGCAAAGGCGATCCCCCCGGCAACGATGCTGGCCAGCGACTCGGTACGCACCTTGACCCCGGACAACCCGGCATCGATCGAAACGCCACTGGCGTTCCAGAAACGCGTGTGCTTGCGCACCAGGCTCGCATATTGCGGCTCGATGAACAGCTTTACCTCAACCGTGCTCTGATCTTCGCCCAACACGTAGCTCTTCACCCGGCCGACCTGAATCTGCTTGTAGAACACCGGGCTATCCCTGTTCAACGAGCCCAGGCGCTCGGCCTTGAGCGTCAGATGCAGCCCAGGCACGTCGTCTGCCAGCGGCGGCGCCTCAGGTAATGCGGTGTACTTGCGGGTCGGCTCACCCTCGCCCGGGCTGACCGCGATGTAGTTGCCGGATACCAGTGTTTCCAAACCGGTAATGCCAGCCAGGGTCACGCTCGGCTTGACCAGCCAGAAACGCGTACCACTGAGCAGATGGGGCTCAGTCTCCTTGTCCATCTCCAACGTGGCGATCACCCCACGCCGCTCTCCGCTGCGATCGAGCGTCAGCTCGGTGACCTTGCCGATCGCGATCCCCTTGAAGATCACCTCGGTCTTGCCGGCCTGGATGCCGGAACCGTTCGCGAACAGCACCTGAATTTCAATGCCGGCCTGGGAATAGGCACGCCAGCCCAACCAGCCCCCTATCGCCAGCGCGAGCAAGGGCAATACCCAGATGGCTGACCAGTTCGAAGCAGGACGCGTCTTGGCCAGAGGAAGGTCAGTCATGATCGGTTTCCGTGTTATCCCAGATAAGGCGAGGGTCGAAAGTCAGTGCAGCCAGCATGGTCAGAATCACCACACTGGCAAAAGCTGCGGCGCCGGCTCCAGCTTCGATGCTGGCCAGGCTGCCAAAATTCACCACCGCCACCAGAATGGCGATGACGAAAATATCAAGCATCGACCAGCGGCCAATCCACTCGATGAAGCGGTACATGAGAATGCGCTGGCGCGCGGACATGGGTTGATGGCGCTGCACCGAGTACAACAACAGCGCAATCCCCACCAGCTTGAAAGTCGGCACCAGAATGCTGGCGATGAAGACCACCGCCGCGATGGGCAGCATGCCAAAGTGTATGAGCTCCAGTACGCCGCCCATGATGGTCGCAGGCGAACCCTTGCCGAGACTGTTGACGGTCATGATAGGCAGCAGATTAGCTGGGATGTAGAGAATCGCCGACGTCAGCAGCAAGGCCCAGGTTCTGACCAGGCTATTGGGCCGGCGCGCATGAATCTGGCCACCACAGCGGCTGCAGTGCTGATGCCTGGCATCAACGTCGGTCGGATTGAGCTGATGGCACTCGTGACAGACCAGTAACCCTGCATCAATCGCCCGCATGGATATCCTCCCCGGACAACGCTTCCCAGATCTGATGCGGTGACATGGTCACCTCCAGCCAGACTTGCACCAGCAACAGCGCGATGAAACAGAACAATCCCAGACCGAGGCTCAGGTCAGCCAGGTCCATCAGCTTCACCATCGCCACCAGGATACCCATCAGGTAGACCTCGAGCATTCCCCACTCATGCATGTGATGGTAGACCCGGTAGAGCAACAGACCGTAGCTACGACCGAAATCCATACGAATACTCAGCAGCACCAGCAGTTGGCAAAGCAACTTGAGCAGCGGAACGGCCATGCTGCTAAGGAACACCACGACAGCGATACCCTGCATGCCGCTTTCATACAGGCCAATCACACCGCTCCATACAGTGTCCTGCGAGGTCTGCCCCAGCAGGTTGAGCTGCATGATCGGCAGGAAGTTGGCCGGGATATAGAGCAACAGAGCCGTCAGCACCAAGGCCAGGCTACGCCGCACGACATGGTGACGGTGGCTGAAAAGCTCGTAACCGCAGCGAGGGCACTCGGCACTTTCCCCGTCCCGCAACATCGGCTTGCGCATCAACAGATCGCACTCATGGCAAGCGACCAGTTGCTCGATCGGCAAGGATGACAAGGAAGGATCGGGCGGCGAGTCAGACATGAAAGTCCCCTGCAGAATTCGCGCATTCTACCCGAGCGGAGCCAAGCGCCGACATACCGTAGGGTACGCCGTGCACCTGAATGCACCTCCCCGTAGGGTGCGCCGTGCGCACCGGGATGCCCGCACCCTACGGCGCCCTGTTT
>CAMPIF010000448.1 GCA_946886245.1 Ectopseudomonas composti
CAGTCCAAGTTTTTATCCGCACCCCCGGTGGGTCAGGTTTGCATGGAAATCAACAGTCGGACGGCAGCGCACCGCTGCAACTGGTGCTCGACGGACGTAATTCGACCACCGCCAACATGGCCGCCGGCCATCTGGGGACACTGATCACGCAATTCAACGCAGCCCGCATGGTGACATCGCCTCATGCGTCCCCGTCTCCGGTCGCCATCGAGACGCGCGCCTGGTTCAATCCGAATCTGGAATCGCGCTGGAACATCATCCCGGCGCTGATGGCGGCGCTGAGCATGATCCAGACACTGCTGATCGCATCGCTGTCGGTTGCTTGGGAGAGGGAGCAGGGCACCTTCGTATCAGTTGCTCGTCACGCCCCTGCGTCCGATGGAGATCCTGGTCGGCAAGGCCCTGCCCTCGATTGCCATCGGCCTGGTCCAGGCGAGCCTGATCTTCGCCGTCTCGCTGTGGTGGTTCCGCATTCCCTTCAACGGCTCCGTGCTGCTCCTGTATGCTGGGCTGCTCACCTTCGCGACGGCCTGCGTGGGCATTGGGCTGTCGGTTTCTGCGCTGTCGCTCAACATGCAGCAGGCCATGGTCTACATGATTTCGCAAGCTAACCTGGAGTTGTTCGAGTTTGCAGAGTCCGCCGAGGGGGTGCTGGAGCAGCTTGGTCAAGAGGGGCCTGCAAGCCAAGAGGGCCCAGTGAACTTCAGGGGGCCGGCAATGCGCTGGAGGCATTCTGGCCACCAAGACGCGCTTGAAGGAACTCGATGAAGCGCTGTGTCTTCGCAGGCAGGAGACGGGTTTCCGTGAGTGCGTAGACGGGTGTGGATCGCCCGTACCAGTCGGGCAGGATTCTGCGAAGTCGCCCGGCGGCGAGGTCGTCTGCGACGATCTCTGCAGGCAGCAGTACCACGCCCAAGTCCAATGTGGCCAAGCGCCTGAACATGCCGACGCTGTTGACCTGAAACCGCCCACCCACTTCAGCTTCCGCGAACTCTGCTTCCCGATGCAGAGCCCACTTGCCGACCTTGGAGAACCCCAGGCACTCATGCTGCGCGAGGTCCGAAGGATGCTTGGGCTCGCCTGAGATCTCCAGATAGCGCGGCGATGCGTAGGCCTGAACCGAAAGCTTCGCGAGCAGCCGCGCGATCAGGTTGGAGTCATGGAGTTCGCCCATGCGAATGGCCACGTCGAAGGGCTCGGCTACCAAGTCCACGCGCCGCGGGGTGAGGTCGAGGTCAAAGGCGATGCCAGGGTAAAGGCCGGCGAACTCGGCAATCAGCGGCGCGAGGTAGGTCGTCGCAAAGTCCACCGGTAGCGAAGCACGCAGCGTGCCGCTGGGCTGCGCCTGCATTTCTCCCAGCTGTTCGTGCGCGAGCCGCGCCTCCTCGACGATGCGGCGGCAGCGCTCGTAGTACAGCTGCCCCGCCTCGGTCAGCTCGACCTTGCGTGTCGTGCGATGCAGCAGCCGCAGGCCGATGGCCTTCTCCAGGGCACTGATCCGCCTGGAAAGCGTCGAACTGGGTACGCCGGTGGCATCGGCCGCGCGGCGAAAGCTGCGGGCCTGGGCGACATCGACGAACAATGCCATGTCGTTGAGCAACTCCATCTTATTGTGCCATTTTTGGATCAATGCATCCCATTCTGCCGTATTTATCTCTTCATCGGTTTAATTGAAGATACGCCCATCGCATCACACCAGGAGAAGAGCATGTCCAAAGGAACTGCTGTCGTCACCGGAGCCGCCAACGGCATCGGCCAAGCCTATGCCCAGCGCCTCGCCGCTGATGGCTTCGATATTGCGGTGGCCGACGTCGGCGATGCCGCCGCCACCCGCGCCCTGGTCGAGGCCGCCGGCCGCAAGTTCTATTCCGCCATCGTCGACGTGACCTCGCAGACTTCCACGCTGCAGTTCGCCGCTGACGTCAGCGCCAACATGCCGCCCGTGGCCGCCCTGGTGAACAACGCCGGCATCTACCCTTGGAGGTCCTTCGCGGAGACCGACTACGCGCTGTGGCGCAAGGTGATCGGCGTGAACCTCGACGGCACCTTCCTGATGTCCAAGGCCTTCGTGCCGGGCATGGTCGAACGCAAGTGCGGCCGCATCGTCAATGTGGCGAGCACCACGTTCTGGCTGAACGCTCCTGACATGACGGCCTACATCGCCAGCAAGGCCGGCGTGATCGGGTTCACGCGCGCGCTGGCCAGCGAAGTGGGCACCTTCGGCGTGACCGCCAACGTCATCGCACCGGGCCTGACCAACACCAAGTCGATGCGCGGCACGAACGAAGACATCTTCGACTACCTGCCGCAGCAGCAAGCGATTCCTCGGGTGATTGAGCCCCAGGACTTGGTGGGCGTGGTCTCGTTCCTGTGTTCTCCGGACTCGGCCTTCGTCACGGGCCAGACCATCGCCGCCGATGGTGGCCAAGTGCGCGTCTGACGCGGCCTCCCTCCTTTTTCATCATTCATCCCCAGGAAACCACATGAGCCAACTCCTCACCCCCGTTCGCATCGGCCGCTACGTAGTGCCCAACCGCCTTGTGATGGCCCCGATGACCCGCTCGCGCGCCGACAGCGATGGCGTCCCCAGCGAGCTGACCGTCACCTACTACGCCCAGCGCGCCAGCGCCGGCCTCATCATCACCGAGGGCGTGTTCCCATCCGCTATGGGCAAGGGCTACGTGCACACTCCTGGTATCGAGACCGAAGCCCAGGTCGCGGCCTGGAAGAAAGTGACCGAGGCCGTGCACGCCCGCGGTGGCCGCATCTTCATGCAGTTGATGCACTGCGGCCGCGTTTCGCACCCCTCGCTGCTGGGCGGCGCCACGCCAGTGGCTCCCTCGGCCATCCGGCCCGAGGGCCAAGCCTGGACCACAGCCGGTCAGGTCGATTTCGTCACGCCCCGCGAGCTGAGCGTAGCCGAGATCGCCGATGTCGTTGACGACTATCGCCAAGCCACCCGCCGCGCCATGGCTGCAGGCTTCGACGGTGTCGAACTGCATGGTGCATCGGGCTACCTGCCCGAACAGTTCCTCTCTTCGAGCAGCAATCAAAGGCAAGACCAGTACGGCGGCCCAGTCGAGAACCGTGCCCGTTTCGTTCTGGAGGTGCTGGCCGCGATGGTGGCCGAAGCCGGTGCCGACCGGGTCGGCATCAAGATTTCACCGGAGATGAACTACAACAGCATCACCGACGCCACGCCGCAAGAGACCTACGCCTATCTGGTCGACCACTTACGTGGCCAGGGTCTGGCCTATCTGCATGTCGCGCTCTTCGGCGCGAAGTTCGACTTCCACGCGCTGCTGCGCCCGCGCTTTGACGGCGCCTACCTGATGGGCGGTGGCCTGACCCAGGACAGCGCCGAAAGCGCGCTGGCCGAAGGCAAGGCCGACGCAACTGTCTTCGGCAGCGCCTTCCTGGCGAACCCCGACCTGCCGGAGCGCTTTCGCGTTGGCGCTGCGCTCAACGCCCCAGACCGCAACACCTTCTTCGCGCCGCCCACCGCCCAGGGCTACATCGACTACCCGGCGCTGGCTGCGGTGGAAGCCGCCTGAGCCACGAAAGGCCGAATGCCATGACCACCATCGCCCGCATGCAGCGCGCCAACCGGGGAATCCAGTTCCGCGCGTACCGCCTGCATGGTGCCGACCCCTCGCAACTCGATCCCTTCATGGGCATCGACCACGCGTGGATGAGCGCGCCCACGTTCCCGCCGCATCCGCACGCCGGCTTCTCCGCTGTGACTTACCTGTTCCTCGACTCGGAGACCGGTATCGCCAACCGCGATTCGCAGGGCGACAGCACGCTGATCCAGCCGGGCGGCCTGCATTGGACCGCAGCCGGTCGCGGGGTCGTCCATGAAGAGAACCCGGCGGTGACGGGCAGCACCACGCACCTGCTGCAGATTTTCGTCAACCTGCCGCGGGATCGGCAGAACGCAGCGCCGTTCGCGCTGAGGCTGGCCCCGCAGGACGTGCCCGTGGTGCAGCGCCCCGGTGTGCGCGTCCGCGTCCCTTTGGGCGGCTTCGACGGCGT
>CAMPIF010000449.1 GCA_946886245.1 Ectopseudomonas composti
TGGCTATACTGCGCTGACCCGAACAGCGAGCCTCCTTCATGACCGCAGATCGCATTGGCGAACGCTTGCGCCGCTACCGGCGGGCCGCCGGCAAGACTCTCAATCAGGTAGCGGCAGACGCCGGTCTGACCGCCAGCTTCCTGTCCCAGGCAGAACGCAACCTGACCGGCGTATCGCTGTCGTCGCTGGCAAGCATCGCCAAGTCACTCGATGTACCGCTCAACGTGCTGTTCGACCAGCCCACCCAGGTCCAGCCGGATTCTCACGTCAACGAACGGGTACGCTACACCGTCGGCGGTCAGTTGCTGGCCTACGAGCGCCTGTCCAGCTCATTTCCCGGTAACTCGCTCAATGCGGTGAAGGTGAACATTCCGGTGGGCTACCAGTCGGAACTGATCGCGCATGAAGGCGTGGAATTCTCCTACGTGCTCAGCGGGCAGATCGTCTACACCATCGAGGGTCGCGACTACCCCCTGGGGCCCGGCGACTCGGTGCATTTCGATGCAGGCAAGCTGCATCGTCTGGCCAATATCGCCGATGCCCCGGCCGAGGTGCTGACCCTGACCACCATGGCGCTTTTCGGCGATCACCCCGCCAACGACTGACCTTTTGCACCAATTCGGGGCCAATATGCGCAATGTTAGTGCTGCTTAATTTTTGTTGACCACAATTTCAGCATGACTTAATTTCGAACCTGATCCGGTGGGCTACCCGCCTTCACCGCATTCCGAGCTCGCGCCACACCCAGGCGCGAACAACAAGAAGAAGAGGTTCGCATGCGTATGTCTCCCCTGTGCAGGGCCCTGCTCACCGCAGGACTGCTCACCAGTGCTTCGTTCGCCCACGCCAGCAACCTGGTGTATTGCTCCGAAGGCAGCCCGGGTGGTTTCGACCCTGGCCAGTACACCACCGGCACCGACTTCGATGCAGCCTCGGAAACCATCTTCAACCGCCTCGCCGAATTCGAGCGCGGCGGCACCAAGGCCCAGCCGGCCCTCGCCAGCTCCTGGGACATCAGCGAAGACGGTCTGACCTACACCTTCCATCTACGCGAAGGGGTCAAGTTCCACAGCACCGCCTACTTCAAGCCGACACGCGACTTCAACGCCGACGATGTGCTGTTCACTTACCAGCGCATGCTCGATCGCAACCACCCGTTCCGCCAGGCATACCCCAGCGAGTTCCCCTACTTCACCGATATGGGCCTGGACAAGAACATCGCCAGCATCGAGAAGACCGACGACATGACCGTGGTCTTCACCCTCAATGCCGTGGATGCGGCCTTCGTGCAGAACCTGGCGATGAACTTCGCCGCCGTGCATTCGGCCGAGTACGCCGACCAGTTGCTCAAGGCCGGCAAGGCCGCCGAGATCAACCAGAAACCCATCGGTACTGGCCCGTTCGTGTTCAGCCGCTACCAGAAGGACGCGGTGATCCGCTTCAAGGGCAACCCGCAATACTGGGCACCCGAACAGGTGAAGATCGACAACCTGATCTTCTCCATCAACACCGACGCCTCGGTGCGCGCCCAGAAGCTGCGCGCCGGTGAATGCCACGTCACCCTCAACCCGCGCCCCGCCGACCTGCAGGGTCTGCAGGCCGACAAGAACCTCGCGGTACCGACCGAGCCTGGCTACAACCTCGGCTACATCGCCTACAACGTCACCCGTGCGCCGTTCGACAGGCTCGAAGTGCGTCAGGCGCTGGACATGGCGGTGAACAAGGCAGCGATCATCGACGCCGTGTACCAGGGCGCCGGCCAGTTGGCCGTGAACGGCATGCCACCCACCCAGTGGTCCTACGACGAGTCGATCAAGGATGCCGCCTACGACCCGGAGAAAGCCAAGGAGCTGCTCAAGGCCGCCGGCGTGAAAGAAGGTACCGAGATCACCCTGTGGGCCATGCCGGTGCAGCGTCCCTACAACCCCAACGCGCGGCTGATGGCCGAGATGCTGCAAAACGACTGGGCCAAGATCGGCATCAAGGCGCGCATCGTCAGCTACGAGTGGGGCGAGTACATCAAGCGTGCCCATGCCGGAGAACACGACGCCATGCTGATCGGCTGGACCGGCGACAACGGTGACCCGGACAACTGGCTCGGCACCCTGTACGGCTGCGCCTCGGTGGACGGCAACAACTTCTCCAAGTGGTGCGACAGCGAATACGACAAGCTGGTGGTCGCCGCCAAGCGCATCACCGATCAGGAACAACGCAGCGAGCTGTATCGTCAGGCCCAGGTGGTTCTCAAGCGCGAAGTGCCAATCACGCCGATCGCTCACTCCACGGTCTACCAACCGATGCGCACCAGCGTCAAAGGCTTCCAGATCAGCCCCTTCGGGCGCAACAGCTTCGTCGGTGTCAGCAACGACTGACAGCCGGCTGTGCCAGCGCCCTCGAACGACGCCCCGGGCAAACGCCCGGGTCACGTCATGGTCGAACAGCTAACCTGCAACGTGCACGAAGGAATCGTCAGAATTCCAGGCGGCTCGATACCGTTCTGATTAGGAGTTACCCACCGCCATGCTGAGCTTCATTGCACGCCGCCTGGGCTTGCTGATCCCCACCTTCTTCGGCGTCACCCTGCTGACCTTCGCGTTGATTCGCCTGATCCCCGGTGACCCGGTGGAAGTGATGATGGGCGAACGCCGCGTCGATCCGGAAATGCACGCTCAGGCCATGGAGCGCCTGGGGCTGAACAAGCCACTATATGCGCAATATTTCGACTACATCGGCCAGCTCGCCAGCGGCAACCTCGGCGAATCGCTGCGCTCGCGCGAAAGCGTATGGAAAGAGTTCCTCACCCTGTTTCCCGCCACCGTCGAACTGGCATTGGCCGCCCTGCTGTTCGCCGGCACGTTGGGCCTGATCGCCGGCGTCATCGCTGCGCTCAAGCGCGGCTCGCTGTTCGACCATGGCGTGATGGGCATCTCGCTGACCGGCTATTCGATGCCGATCTTCTGGTGGGGCTTGCTGCTGATCATGTTCTTCTCGGTGGGGCTGGGCTGGACGCCGGTGTCCGGGCGCATCGACCTGCTCTACGACATCCCGCCGGTCACCGGCTTCATGCTGATCGACACGCTGCTTTCCGAAGAGCCAGGCGCCTTCGTCGACGCCCTGCACCACCTGATCCTGCCGGCCATCGTGCTCGGCACCATTCCGCTGGCGGTGATCGCACGGATGACCCGCTCGGCCATGCTCGAAGTGCTGCGCGAGGACTACGTCCGCACCGCGCGGGCCAAGGGCCTGTCGCCGACGCGCGTGGTCTTCGTGCATGGCCTGCGCAATGCGCTGATCCCGGTGCTGACCGTGTTCGGCCTGCAGGTCGGCGCCCTGCTCGCCGGCGCCGTACTGACCGAAACCATCTTCTCCTGGCCAGGTATCGGCAAATGGCTGATCGAAGCCATCGGCGCCCGCGACTACCCGGTGGTGCAGAACGGCATCCTGCTGATCGCCTGCCTGGTGATCCTGGTCAACTTCACCGTGGACATCCTCTATGGCCTGGCCAATCCACGTATTCGCCATCAGAAATAGGGACGGCGCGATGAAGAACCATAAAGATTGCGTAGGGTGGACGACGCTTCACCCGTCCACCGCTGCCTCTGCACGATGGATGAAAAAAGCGTCATCCACCCTACGCGAGGTGCGCCCATGAGCACCGTCACCAATCTCGACCAGAGCCTGCTCTACCCCTCGCCACTGAAAGAGTTCTGGCAAGCCTTCAGCCACAACAAGGGCGCCGTCGCAGGCCTGGCCTTCATGCTGCTGATGGTGTTCTGCGCGCTGTTCGCGCCCTGGGTCGCGCCGCATCATCCCAGCGAGCAGTACCGCGATTTCCTGCTCACCCCGCCGGTCTGGCTGGACGGGGGTCAGTGGCGCTTCCTGCTCGGCACCGACGAGCTGGGCCGCGACCTGCTCTCGCGTCTGATCCACGGAGCACGCCTGTCGCTGCTGATCGGCCTGGCTTCGGTGGTGCTGTCGCTGATTCCCGGCATCCTGCTGGGTCTGGTGGCCGGTTTCTTCCCGCGCC
>CAMPIF010000450.1 GCA_946886245.1 Ectopseudomonas composti
GCGCCAATGGCCAGGCTGACGCTCTGCCCGTCCGCATGCAGGTCGGCGGCGGAGCGATTGAGCACGTCCACCAGCAGCTCCACGCCGCGCGCTTCGACCCGGTAGCGGATGACGTTGCCGAGCAGGCTGTGACTGAGAACGGTGCCGTCGATACCGAGCCCGCCGATCTGGATGGCTTCCGGGCGAATCGCCACGCGGCTGCCGATCTGTTGGCCGAGCAGGCGGCTGGCGGCATCGGCATCGAGCAGGTTGTAGTTGCCGATGAAGCCAGCAGCGAAGGCATCGGCCGGTGCGGTGTAGAGGGTCTCGGCGTCGCCGCTCTGGACGATCTGGCCGCCGTTCATCAGCACGATGCGGTCGGACAGCACCAGCGCCTCTTCCTGGTCATGGGTGACGAAGATGGTGGTCAGGCCCAGCTCGCGCTGGATGGCGCGAATCTGTTCACGCAGATGTTTGCGGATGCGCGCATCCAGCGCCGACAGCGGTTCGTCGAGCAGCAGCAGGCGCGGGCGGGTGACCAGCGAACGGGCCAGGGCCACGCGCTGGCACTGACCACCGGAAAGCTGGTGCGGATAGCGTCCGGCGTAGTCATTCAGCTCCACCAGTTCCAGCACCTCGCTGACGCGCTTGTTGGCGGAGGCGGCCGGTACCTTCTGCATGCGCAGGCCGAAGGCGACGTTCTGCGCCACGGTCATGTTGGGGAACAGCGCATAGCTCTGAAACACCATGCCGATGCCACGTTTCTGCGGCGGTATCGGCACCAGGTCCTGGCCATCGAGCAGGATCTGCCCGCCGTCGACCGCCGTGAGGCCGGCGATGCAGCGCAGCAGGGTGGACTTGCCGCAGCCGGACGGGCCGAGCAGGGTGATGAACTGGCCCTGGCCAATCTCGATATTGATGTCGGTGAAGATACGGGTCGGGCCGTAGCTTTTGTGCAGGTTCTGGATATGCAGAAAGCTCATGACTTGTCCTTGTTCAGACGGTTGGCTGCCCAGGTCATCAGCAGCACGAACATGAAATAGGAGATCACCAGGGCGCTGGTGAAGTGGCCGCTGTCGTTACGCATGTTGTACAGGTACACCTGCAGCGTCTCGTAGCGGCTGCCCACCAGCAGGTTGGCGAAAACGAATTCGCCGAACAGGAAGCTGAAGGACAGGAACACCGAGACCATCAGGCCCTTGCGCAGATTCGGCAGCACCACCATGAAGGCCGCGCGCCAGGTGCTGGCGCCGAGCAGGTGGGCGGCGTCCATCAGGTCGCGCAGGTTGATCGCCTGCAGGTTGTTGGTGATGGCCCGGTACATGAAGGGCAGGGCGATGGTGAAGTAGCAGCCGACCAGAATCCATGGCGTGCCCAGGATCGGCAGCGGCCCGGACGCGAACAGCTGCATCAGGCCGACCGAGGACACCACCGGCGGAATGGCGAACGGCAGCAGGATCAGCACGTTCATCACGCCGTCCAGCTTGGGGAAGTGGTAATTGACCACGAACAGCAGCGGCAGGATCAGCAGCAGCGCCAGTGCCAGAGCCCCGAAGCACACCAGCAGCGAGCGGCCGAAGGCGGCGAGAAAGCGCGCATCGCTCCACAGCGCCACGTACCACTTGAAGGTGAACCCGCTGGGCAGGATGCTCGCCGACCAGCTGGTGGACAGCGAGTACACCAGGGTGCCGAGCAGCGGCAGCAGCAGGATCAGAAACAGCAGGTAGACCACCAGTTGGTGGAACAGCGGCGAGCGTTTTTCAGCGGGCGACATGGTAGCTCCGGCGCAGCAGCCATTGGTGGACGATGGTGATCAGGGTCATCAGACCGACCAGCACCATGGCCAGGGCGCTGGCCATGTTCGGGTCGAGGAAGATGTCGCCGGAGACCATCGCCGCGATACGGATCGGCAGGATGTTGAAGTTGCCGGTGGTCAGCGCGTACACCGTGGCGTAGGCGCCCAGGGCGTTGGCCAGAAGGATGACGAAGGTGCCGAGCAGCGCCGGGGTCAGCACCGGCAGGCCGATGTGCCGCCAGAACTGCCAGGTGCTGGCGCCGAGCAGTTCGGCCGACTCGCGCCAGTCTTCGCGCAGGGCATCGAAGGCCGGATAGAGCAACAGCACACCGAGGGGAATCTGGAAGTAGGTGTAGAGGACGATCAGGCCGGTCTTGGAATAGAGGTTGAAGTCCTCGATCACGCCCATCTGCTTGAGCAGGATGGTCAGCGCGCCGTTGAAGCCGAGCAGGATGATGAAGGCGAAGGCCAGCGGCACCCCGGAGAAGTTGCTGGTCATGTTGGAGAAGGCCATGACGAAATCGCGCAGGCGGCTGCTGACCTGGCGCAGCGAATAGCTGCCGATGATGGCGATGACGATGCCGAACAGGCTCGACCAGAAGGCGACCTCCAGGCTGTGGCGCATGGCCTGGCGGTAGAAGGCCGAAGAGAAGGCCTGCTGGAAGTTGCCCAGGCCCCAGCCTTCGGCGGTATTCAGGCTGTTGCTCGCCACCCAGACCAGCGGTGCGATCTGGAAGGCGAAGAAGAACAGGGCGAAGGGCACCAGGCACAGCAGTGCCCACCCCTTGCTGGAAATGGACGACTTCATGCAAGCAGCTCCCTGCACCAGGGTTTGTTGTGGGCCGCGCCGAGCAACTGGCAGATGGTGCCGCACAACTCGGTCTGTTGCGGGCGGGCCGCCGGGTCGAGGCTGAAGGCGCTGCCGAGGACGATCAGCGGCACTTCGCGCTCTTCCGGCAGCACGCCGTTGTGGCTGCGGTCGTTGTTCATGCCGTGGTCGGCGGTCACCAGGATCTGGTAGCCGGCGTCGAGCCAGGTCTGGATGTATTCGGCCAGCAGCACGTCGGCCATGCGCGCGGCGTTGCGGTACTGCGAGCTGTCGAGGCCGTGCTTGTGGCCGGCGTCGTCGATGTTCATCGGGTGTACCAGCAGCAGGTTGGGGCTATGACGCTGGCGCAGGCTGTCGGCATCGGCGAACAGGTGTGAATCCGGGTAATGGTCGGCGTAGTAGAAGTGGCCGTGCTGGATTGGCAGTGCTTCGTCGCTGCTGTGACGGTCGCGCGCGGCCTGGAAGGGCGCGCGGTTATACAGCTCGCTGACCCAGTGATAGGCGGCAGCGGCAGTGCTCAGGCCGGCGTCACGGGCGTAGTGGAAGACGCTGCGCTGATTCGACAGACGCACCACATCGTTGTGCACGATGCCGCTGTCGATGGGCGCGACGCCGGTGAGAATGCATTCGTAGAGCGGACGGGACAGTGCCGGCAGTGCGCAGTCCAGCTTGTACAGCGCGGCGCGCCCGGCCTGGCAGTAAGCCAACAGGTGGCCCAGCGCATGCTGGGCCACCTGATAGCTCAGGCCATCCAGTACCACCAGGATGACGTTGTGCTTCATGAGGTTCTCTCTTTCGCGCGTAGCCCGGATGCAGTCCGGGGGCGTACTTGACGATTGCCCCGGATTTCATCCGGGCTACGGATCAATGGTGTCGCAGCCGCATCAGTTCATATTGATGATCACGTGCTCCTGCCACAGGCGCGGCAGGGCCTTGGACGTGGCTTCCCAGGCAGCGGCATCCTTGATCGGCTGGACCTTGGCGTACTGCTCTTGCGGCAGCAGCTTGGCCTGCACCTCGGCCGGCAGTTCGATGTGCTCGGCGCGGATCGGGCGGGCGTTGCCCTTGGCCAGGTTGATCTGCCCGGCATCGCTGAGGATGTATTCGCGGGTCAGCTTGGCGGCGTTGGGGTTCTTCGCCCACTTGTTGATGATGGTGCTGTAGCCGGAGATCACCGAACCGTCGGACGGGATCAGTACCTCGAAGCGCTCGGGGTCGATCTGGTCGCGATAGGAAAGGCCGTTGAAGTCCCAGACGATGCCGACTTCCACTTCACCCTTTTCCAGGGTCTGGATGGTCGGGTTGGCCAACGACAGGCGACGCTGCTTGGCCAGTTCGCCGTAGAAATCCAGCGCCGGTTGCACGTTGCTCTCGTTGCCACCCATGGCGATGGCGGCGGCCAGTACGCCGTTCACGGCTTGCGC
>CAMPIF010000451.1 GCA_946886245.1 Ectopseudomonas composti
CACATGCTCGGCCAAAGCCGGGCCGGCATAGGTTTGCAACCGCCAGCGGATCGGCGCCTGCGCCTTGACATAGGGCGTTGCCAGGGCCGTGGCGCCCACGGCGCCAGCGGTGGCCAGGCCCGCCCGCTTCAGAAAGCTACGCTTGTTGAGTAGGTCAGTCATGTCGGATTCTCCCTGTAATGGTGCGATCCGGTCCCTCCGGAGCGCCTGGTTGGACTTGACGTCGGAACTAGCTCGGCCAGCGCCCCCTTTGTTGTGTTGGCATCCCTCTCACGAGCCTCTCTTCACTTGCCGGAATAAAGGTTCGGCAGCCACAGCGCGATCTGCGGGAAGATCAGCAGCAGGATCACGCTGAGAACCATGAGCAGCATGAAGGGCATGATGGAGCGGTAGATGTCGCCCAGCGTAATCTCGGGCGGCGCCATGGCGCGCATGAGGAACAGGTTGTAGCCGAACGGCGGGGTCATGTAGGCGATCTGGCAGGTGATGGTGTAGAGCACGCCGTACCAGACCAGGTCGAAGCCCAGGGCACCGACCAGCGGAATGTAGAGTGGCGCGACGATTACCAGCATGGCGGTGTCGTCGAGGAACATGCCCATCAGGATGAACGAGATCTGCATCAGGATGAGAATCTGCCACGGTCCCAGGTGCAGGCTGTCGACGAAGAAGCCTTCGATGGCCCTGACCGCGCCGAGACCGTCGAACACCGCGCCGAAGCACAGCGCGGCGAGAATGATCCACATGAACATGCAGCTGATGGCCAGGGTCTTGCGCAGCGTTTCCTCCATCACCTTGCCACTCAACCGCCCCTTGAACAGCGCCGCCAGGGTCGCTGCGGCGGCACCGACGGCCGAGCTTTCCACCAGGCTGGTGTAGCCCATCAGGAACAGCCCGGTCATCGACAGAAAAATGAATACTGGCACCAGCCCGGCACTGAGCAGCCGCAGCTTCTCCTGCAGGCTGATCTGCTCACGCTCGGCCTGCGCCAGCGGTGGGCCGAGATGCGGCTGCAGGCGGCAGCGAATGGCGATGTAGAGCATGAACATGCCGGCCATCATCAGCCCCGGAATGGCCCCGGCCAGCCACAACTGCCCCACCGGCTGGCGCGCGATCATGCCGTAGAGCACCAGCACCACACTGGGTGGAATCAGAATACCGAGCGAACTGCCCGCCTGAATCACCCCGGTGATCATGATCTTGTCGTAGCCACGCCTGAGCAGTTCGGGCAAGGCGATGCTGGCGCCGATGGCCATGCCGGCCACGCTCAGGCCGTTCATCGCCGAGATCGCCACCATCAGGAAGATGGTGCCGATGGCCAGACCGCCCGGCAGCGGTCCCATCCACACATGGAACATCTTGTACAGGTCTTCGGCGATGCCCGACTCGGAGAGCATGTAGCCCATGAACACGAACATCGGCAGGGTCAGCAGCGGGTACCACTTCATCAGTTTCATGGCCGCGCTGAAGGCCATCTCCGAGCCGCCATCGCCCCACAACAGCAACGCAGCAGCTGCAGCGACGAAGCCGATGGCGCCGAATACCCGCTTGCCGGTGAGCAGCAGCAACATCATCGAGGAGAACATCAGAAGCGCGATCAGCTCGTAGCTCATCAGAGCGTCTCCCCACGGGCGGCGTACAGGTCCTTGAAGAAGGTGGCGATCGCCTGCAACAGCATCAGGGCGATGCCGAAACACATGACGATCTTGATCGGCGCCATGTAAGGCGACCACGCCGAGTAGCTGGTCTCCTTGTATTCGATGGCGTACTCGGTGGAGGAGATGCCGCCGATGAGCAGCATCACCAGGTAGAAGACCAGCATGAGCACGGTGATGGCATCGACCACGGCGCGCGTACGCGGCGACCAGGCGCTGTAGGCCAGGTCCATGCGCACATGGGCGTCGAGCTGCATCGAGTAGGCACCGCCGAGCAGGAAGTAGGCGACCATGAGAAATTGGGCGCTTTCCAGGGTCCAGATCGATGGTGTGAAGAAGGTCTTGCTGATGGAGGAGTACAGGAGCACCGCCAGCATGGCGAAGATCAGGTACATAGCGAAACGCCCGACCCTCAGGTTGAATGCGTCCACGACCCGGACGAAAGCTCTAATGCCCTTGCGCATGCAGTTTCCTGCTTTTCTTGTTCGTTAACCCGTCAGCCTAGACGAAGATTCGCCAAAGCCAACCGCCCCGCCGAGCCATAGCAGGAAACGCGCCAGCCACTAACGGCCAGCGCTTCCACGAACAAAATCAAAGGCTTGGAAAATACCGCGCTAGAGCCTCAACGTGCCAGGAAGCTGACAAGCACCGCGACGGTGCGCTGCGGCTCCTCTTCCTGGGGCACGTGGCCGAGGTCGTCGAACAGCACCAACTGGCTGCCCTCGATATCGGCGGCGAAACGCTCGGCATTGCTCACAGGAATCAGCCGATCACGCTCGCCCCAGATGATCAGCGTGGGCAATTCGAGTTCGCCGATACGCTCATGCGACTCGCCGCTGGGAGCCTGGACGAAGCGTTGGCGCAAGGCCTGACGATTGCCGGCACGCAGGGTCAGTTGGTAGTAACGTTCGACCAGTCCGTCATCGACCTTGTCTGGATCGCCATAAACGTTGCGCACGCTCGACTCGATCATGCTGCGCGGCAGCAGCCGGCTCATCACGGGCGCCAAGGCAGGAATGCCGGCCAGACGAAAGCCTATCGGCACGGACTCGGCATTGCGCGGGTAGCCGGCAGCATCCACCAGCACCAGACGCGCACTGCGCTCGGGATGAGCCAGGGCAAAGCGCCAGGCCAACTGGCCGCCGAAGCTGTTGCCGACCAGCACTACACGGCTCACCTGCAGATGATCGAGCAGAGCCAGGAGGAAATGCGTGTAACGCTCGACCCGGTAATCGCCATCGGGAAATGGCCCGGTCAGGCCGAAGCCGGGCAAATCCAGGCTGATCACGCGACGCTGCCTGGCCAGCTCTTTTACCCAACCCTCCCAGGTGTGCAGGCTGGCGGAGGTACCGTGCAACAGCAGGATGGGCTCGGGGTCATCGCGCCGCCCCTGGTCACGCAGGTGCACCGACATTCCATCGATCTCGACGAACTGCGAAGGCGGTGGCGCCCAGCGCGCCGTGAGTTCGCCCAGCGGGCGATCCGGAGCCCAGTTGAGCGCGACGAAGGCAGCAAGGGTCAACCCGAACACCAACAGCAGGCCGAGCAGCACGCGGGCGAGTCGTTTCATCGATGCAGTCCTGAACGGAGCGGGAAGCGCGATGCTAGCCAGGCACCGCGTCTACGCCTATCGCCCGGAAGGACGAATCGCCAGGCGATGCGCTCAGAAGCCCACCAGCAGCATCCACAACGGCAGTGAAACCGCCGCCAGCAGCGTGGACAGCGAGATCGCCGCGCTGACGCTGCGACTGTCCTCCGCGCTACGGGCAAAGGCCATTACGTTGACCCCGCTGGGGCAGGCAGCGAGCAGCACCAGCACACTGCGCGCCGTCTCGTTCAGACCGGGGAGCAGGCCACTGAGCCACCACACCAGCGCCGGGAACAGCAGCAGCTTGGCCAAGGCCACGCCCCAGGCCTCGCCGGTAGGGCGCAGGCGATAACGCGACAGGCTGGCGCCGAGCACGATCAGCGCGCAGGGCAGCGCGGCCTGGCCGAGCCAGGTGATTGCCCGCCACAAACTGTCCGGCAGCTGCAGCCCGGACAGGTTGAGCAGTGCGCCCAGTCCCAGGCCGATGATCATCGGGTTGGCCAGGTTCTTCAGCAGCGCGCGACCGTCGACACGCTCCTGGCTGCCAAAGGCAGCATAGAAACTGTGCAGGGAAAACAGCGTGAGGCTGTGGAACACCAGGATGGCGAACACGTAGAGCAGACCATCGTTGCCCATCAGGCTGGCGATCAGCGGGATGCCCACCAGCACGTTGTTGGAGAACGCCGCCACCAAGCCCAGCGGCGTCGCCGTACCGCGACGCCAGTGCGCCAGCGCGTTGACCGCAACGAACACCAGCAGCACCGGCAGGTAATAGGCCAACAGC
>CAMPIF010000452.1 GCA_946886245.1 Ectopseudomonas composti
CGGTGGTGGCAACGATGGCAACCAGGCCGTCGGGGTGCCCGAATTCCAGTTCAATGTCGGTGCCGACTGGGATGTGCCGGGCGTGCCGGGGCTGAGCCTCAATGGCCTGCTGTTGCGCACCGGTGGTCAGTATGTCGATACCGCCAATGACTACGGCATCCCGGCCTGGACCCGCGTCGATCTGGGCGCACGCTACAAGACTCGTCTCGACCAGCGCGCCGTGACCTTCAACGCGATAGTGGAGAACGTCGCCGACGAGAACTACTGGGCCTCGGCCAATGGTGGCTACCTGACCCAGGGCGCGCCGCGTACCGTCAAGGTCTCGGCTACGGTCGATTTCTGATCGGGAGCGGGGCGGCGTCTGGCTTTTGCTTGCCGGTCGGCGGTTGATCCCGGCGCGTGCTTATTCCCATACTGGCCTCCTTTCGTCGCCAGCCAAGGAAGCCCGATGTTCGCCCTCAGCGATACCCTGCAGCGCCGCTTCGCCGCGCTGAAATCCACTGCCGACTACTGGTCGCTGCGCCATGTGTGCGAGAGCAGGGAGTCCTACTGGGTGCGGCGGCGTGTGGCGCAGGCGCCTTCCTTCGTCGACGATGCTGGCGCCATGTTGACCGTACGTATCGCCGGTGTCGAAGCCTATGCGGCCACCAGCGATCTCAGTCAGGCCGGCTTGCAGGCCGCGCTGGAGCGCGCCGAGCAGATGGCACGCACGTTGGCTGGGCACAACCTGCTCGACCTCGCCTGCCTGCCGTACCCCACCGAGCAAAGCGACGATGTGATGCCGGGTTACGCGCAGCCGCTGGCGGGTGCCGGCTACTGGTTCGAGTTGCTGATGGCCGAGTCGGCGCGGATTCCACAGGATGCGCGTCTGGTCGACAGCCATGTCGGCTTGACCTTCACCTGCCATGAGCAGATCTACCTCAACAGCGCGGGCGCCTGCCTGCGCCGTGCCCAGCGCTACGTCTTGCCGCAGGTGGGCGTCACCGCCAGCGACGAGCATGACAGCCAGAGCCGCAGTTTCGGCGGCACTCATCTGGCGCGGCAGGGCGGTGCCGAGGTGCTGCAGCAGTTGGGCGTGATCGGCAGTGCCGAGCGCATTGCCGACGAGGCATTGCAACTGCTGCTGGCGCCCAACACCCCGAACGGTTCGCGTGACCTGCTGTTGATGCCGGACCAGATGATCCTGCAGATCCACGAGTCCATCGGCCATCCACTGGAGCTGGACCGCATTCTCGGTGACGAGCGCAACTTCGCCGGCACCAGTTTCATTCGCCAGGAAGATTTCGGTCATTACCCATATGGCTCGTCGCTGCTCAACGTGACCTTCGATCCGGGCGTGCCAGGCGAGCTGGCCAGCTACTGCCATGATGACGATGGCACTCCGGCGCAGCGCCATTACCTGATCCGCGATGGCATTCTGCAGCGCCCGCTCGGCGGTGCGCTGTCGCAGTGGCGCAGTGGCCTGCCGGGTGTGGCCAACAGCCGTGCATGCAACTGGAACCGGCCGCCCATCGACCGCATGGCCAATCTCAATCTGGAGCCGGGTGACAAGACTCAGGCTGAGCTGATCGGCGGTATCGAGCGCGGCATCCTGATGAGCAACAACCGCTCCTGGTCGATCGACGATGCGCGCAACAAATTCCAGTTCGGCTGCGAATGGGGCCAGTTGATCGAAAACGGCGAACTCAAGGGCGTGGTGAAGAACCCCAATTACCGCGGCATCAGCTCGCGGTTCTGGCGCAACCTGCGCGCGGTAGGCGACGCCAGCACCTTCGAGGTGATGGGCACGCCCTATTGCGGCAAGGGCGAACCCAACCAGGTGATCCGTGTCGGGCACGCCTCGCCGGCCTGCGTCTTCGCCGATATCGACGTTTTCGGAGGGGCTGCCTGATGGATGCACGTCAGCATTTCAGTGCGTTGCTGGAGCAGCTGCAGGCGCAGGTGGTGGGCGAGGAGGGTTTTACCCTGGCCTACGGCGCCGAGGTGTCCAGCTTTATCCGTTTCAACCAGGGCCAGGTGCGCCAGGCCGGGCAGGTGCAGCAGGTGTACGTCACCCTGTCGCTGTACCAGGGCCAGCGCCATGCCGAAAGCAAGCTGGCGCTCAGTGGCGTGCTCGACGAGGATTTGCCGCGCCTGCAGCAGGCCTTGCAGCGCCTGCGTGGCGTGCTGCCAACCCTGAGTGACGACCCTTATCTGCGCGTGAACGCTGAGGCCTGGCGCAGCGAGTTGGCGGGCGAAGCGGTGCGACTCGATGGCGCGGCCATGGCGCAGCAGATCGTCACGGCGGCGGCTGGTCTGGATCTGGTCGGCTTTCTGGCCGTGGGGCCGCAGTACCAGGGCTTCGCCAGTTCCTGGGGCGCGTTCGGCTGGTACGCCGCGAGCAGTTTCAACTTGGAGTTCAGCCTGTTTCACGGCAACGGCCAGGCAGTGAAAAGCGCTTATGCCGGCACGCAGTGGGACGCCCAGGCCTTCGCTCGCAAGCTGGAGCGTGCACGGCAACAGCTGGAGTTTCTCGGTCGACCGGCCAAGGCGCTGCAGCCAGGGACCTATCGCGCCTACCTGGCGCCGGCTGCGCTGGAAGAGCTGGTCAGCCTGTGCTGCTGGGGCTTCGGCGCCCAGGCGCTGGCGTCAGGTGGCAGCCCGTTGCAGCGTCTGTTCAACGGCAAGGCCGAACTCAGCCCGTTGCTGACGATGGACGAACGCATCGAGGGTGGCTTGGCGCCGGCTTTCACGTCCGAAGGGCCACGCCAGCCGCTGCGCCTGATCGGCCAGGGGCGACCTGGCGAACGCCTGATCAGCTCGCGCAGTGCCGCCGAGTATGGATTGATCGCCAATGGTGCGTGCAGCGGCGAATACCCGTTGTCCTTGCACGTGCGAGGCGGCGAGCTGGACGAGCACGACGTGCTGCAACGGCTCGGCACCGGGCTGTATATCGGTAACCTGTGGTACGGCAATTTCTCCGACCTGCCGGCCGGGCGCCTGACCGGCATGACCCGCTTCGCCACCTTCTGGGTCGAGGATGGGCAGATCCAGGCGCCACTCGACACCATGCGTTTCGATGATTCGCTGTTCGACTTCCTCGGCCCGCACCTGGAGGCATTGACCCGCGAACCTGAGCTGCTGCTGCCAGGCGGCACTTACGGCGCCAGGCAGACGGGCTCGATGGCCTTGCCGGGCGCGTTGCTGTCGCGCTTTACCCTGACGTTATGACGATCACTCGAGCATCTGGACGCGCAGCACGCGCTCCTCTCGCATGATGTGGATGATGAAAACCGTTGTGTCTGTATAGCGGTAGAAAATTCTGCCGGGTGGGACGACGATTTCGCGGTACACCGAGTGTGGACGCTCATCAGGAACGCGGCCCGAGAGGGGGAAATCCACTAACCGTGAGATTGTTTCAACGACTCTTCTGACTAGTGCTCGCGCGGCATCCGGTTTGTCGAGGGCGATGTAGTGCGCGAGATCGTCGAGCTGCTCGAGGGCGGTGTTCGTCCAGACTATTTCAGCCATTTGCCCAGCCTTTCCTTGGCCTGCTCATGGTTCAGGGTGTTGCCCTCGATTACGGCACGTTCACCGCTAGCCAGAGCATCCAGAAGGGCGAGACGCTTCTGCATGAACTGGTAGTCATCGACATCCACCAGATAAGCCGAAGGCATTCCATGTTCGGTGATCAGTACAGGTTCTTTGGACTCGTGAAGGTCGGCCAGAATCTTGGTGGCCTGTCGCTTCAGGTTGGTGACCAACTCGACTTTCATGGACGGTGCCCGCTGCGCAGATGAAAGTGCCACTTTAGTGATACTTTTCGGCCGTTACAATCAACGGGTCACTTTCTCGCCTTGAGCACCACAAACTTCGGATTGGCCGCCACCTGCTCGACGCCACGGAACAGGCGCGCCAGCTTGGCGTGGTAGCCCAGGTGGCGGTTGCCGACGATCCACAGTTCACCACCGGTGACCAGCGCCGCGCGGGCTTGCTGGAACATGCGCCAGGCGAGGAAGTCGCCGAC
>CAMPIF010000453.1 GCA_946886245.1 Ectopseudomonas composti
GGCGCCGGCCATGTTGCGGCCGTGGGTGGAGGTCTTCGAGCGGTAGTCAGGCATGACGATGATCCTGCGGCTAATTCGGTTATGTAGGCGGTGAGCGTCGTGGGCGGCAGGTCACCGCGTGTCGTGGGCTGCATGACGAGACGGGATCACCGTTCGCGCGGCCAGGGCTCACAGGCCCGCCGGAGGATGCCTGGCGGGAAATACGTCGATTCTACGCCGCAGCAGGCGCCAGGGGAAAGGCTGCTGACGGTCACCCTCCCTGGTGATCCGTCAGATTCAGCTTGGTGCGGTGATGCCGCGATCAATTGCCTCGCGACGCTTGCTCAAGGCCTTCCGGTAGCCGGATGCCGTTGTCGGCGATTCGATAGAGCTCGTCCGGGTTGAACGAGGGAGCACTCGCCTTACCATCAGCGTCGCTTTGAACGGCGGCGAGAATATCGGTGTAGGCCTGAGGTATTTCTGCCGCCGGGTTGCTCGGCTGGGCCTGGGATTGGCCGCTGATGGTCAGGGTGCCGTCGTTGTAGCTGATGGCATAGTTGCCCGAGGTCAGGCCGCTGACGTTCAACTCGTAGCTGCCGGCATTGATCGCGCCCTGAGCGCTGCCGCCATAGACCAGCGTGCCACCGAGCACGCCGACATCCTCGCCATTGACGAAGCCGCTGTAGCTGACGCCATTGCCGCCAGTGAAGGCGAGGCCATCGTAAGTCTTGCTGGCATCGTTGGCGGTGACGGTGAGCGCGGCCTTGTCGATGGTCAGGCTGGTATCGGCGTAGCTGACGTCGTAGCCCTGCTGACCCGAATACAGCCCGTCCAGGCTGAGACCACCATCGGTGGTGCTGTAGCTGCCGGCGTTCTGCGAGGCGCTGGAGTAGGTCAGGCTACCAAGCAGCAGATCATCATCCAGGGTAGTGCCAAGATCCGTCGTATAGCCACTGGTGCCGCTGCTCTGGCCATCGTAGGTTTTATTGCCGATGTCCGTCGCCGTGACGGTCAGGCTCTGCATGAAGCTGCGCAGCAGCGGTGCAGTTTGCCCCTCGTAGATCCTCCACACCGCATTGCTGCCGCCGCTGGTAGCCAGGTTCCAGTTGGCATAGCTGGAGGCGTCGCGTAACGCCGTGCTGTCCAGGCCGCGCAGATTCTCCACGGTCGCAGAGCCACCAATGGTGCCCGCGCCGGGGCCGCTGAAGGTATCGGTATTCCAGAACGAGTCCACTACGCGTCCGGTTCCTAAATCGCCTACCAGCCCCCCTACGGAGGTCACTCCGCTCACGCCGCCGGTGGCGTAGGTGTATTCGATCAAGCCGCCGGCATACCCGGCCAGACCGCCTACATACTGCGTGCCCTGCACCTGGCCGGTGGCGTAGGCGTTGCGGATGGTGCCGGTGTTGGTACCGATGAGGCCGCCGGCAAACACGACTCCGTTGACGTTGCCCGTGGCATAGGCGTTTTCCACCAGGCCCCAGTTTTCGCCAGCCAGTCCACCTACGACGTTCTCCGCGCCGCTGACATCGCCAGTGGCATAACTGTTGCGAATGATGCCGTTGTCCCGGTTGCGCGCCACCAGGCCACCCGCTCCGCGCTCAGTGGCGCTGATGGTGACATTGGTATGCAGGTCGCTCAGTATGCCGCCGTAGTTGATGCCTACCAGGCTGGCAGCATTGGACCCGCCACGAACGCTGCCACCCACCATTCCCAGGTCGTGAATCTGCGCCCCGGCGGCTGTCTGTCCGATCAATGCGACTTGGCTTTCGGTAGCGCGATCGATCCTCAGGTCGCGAATCAGGTGGCCTTGACCATCCAGCGAGCCGGTGAAGGGGGTGCTGGAGTTGCCCACCGGTTTGAACCCTGCCGCTCCCCAGACATCGCCGTAGTAGCCATTGCCGCCTGCTGCAAGTGCCGCACCGAGATTCAGGTCGGTGCCCAGGCGGTAGTCGGCCGACAGATCCAGTGCCATCAGTTGCAGGGCGTGGGGCGTGAAGAGGGTCGTCGAGTACTCGCCGCGCAGCATGGGCCGCGTATCGCCCTCGAACATTACCCAGGTGTCGGTGAAGTCGAAGCCGGCATAGGTGGCTTGGGTGCGGGCATTGGCGGAGTCGATGCCAGTACCGGCAGCGCTGGTTGCTTGGCCGGTCGAATCCACGTCCCAGTAGCTGTTGGTGACCGTGGCGCCGGAGCCATCAACATTCCCCACCAGCCCGCCAGTGCCGGTCACTCGGCCGCTGGCGTAAGCATTGGTCAATGTGGTGCCTTGCACGGTGCTGCCGATCAGCCCGCCGATGGCACTGCCTGTACCGGTCACCGCTCCCGTTGCATAGGCGTCCGTGACCGAGGCAGCACGGTTACGACCGATCAAGCCACCGACCTCGCTCCCCCCGCTGACCGTGGCCGTAGAGGAAGACTGGCTGACGACGCCCAGATCGCTCCAGCCCACCAGCCCGCCGACCCTGTCGCCCTGAGAGGAGACCTGCCCGGTGACATGGGCATTGGTCAGGCTGCCACCGCTTAGCCGTGCCACCAGACCACCCACCGTACCAGCGCCAGTGATGGAGACATTGGAGAGGGTCAGGTCGCGTATGGCCGCTGCCGTGAGGCCGAACATACCGATAACCCCGTTATCGGGGCGATAGATGAAGAGACCGTCAACCGTGTGCCCGAGGCCGGCAAAGGTGCCGTTGAAGCCATCGATGGGTGCAAAGCCGGCTCCAGCGTTCCAGGTACTGGTCGCAGTGGCATCGAGGTCGATGGCGAGCGCGTAGTGGCCGCTTCCCGAGACGCCTTGCAGGGCGCCGAGGTCGCGAATCAGGGTGTAGTCGATGCCGCCGAGACTCAGTCCGGCATTCTCTCCCGAGAGGGTGATGCGGGCGCCCTGGTTCAGGCTGTAACCATTGCCATAGGCCAGCACCAGCGCTGCATTGTCGCCGCTGGCGGTGATGTCCTTGTTGACGTTTATGCGGCCATGGGCATCGAGCGTCAGCGTGGTATCTGCGCTCCAGCTCACGCCAGCGTTGACGTTGATGTCGCCGTTTTCGCTGCCTCCCGCCACGGTCTGTAGCGTCACGCTGGTGTTCTGCAGGTTGGCGCTGAGGGTGGTGGCGCCGATGCCGCTGGTGGTCTGGCTGGCACTGCCGGCGCTGACGGTGAAGTCGGTGGGGTCGATCAGCCAGGTGCCGGTTTGCCCGGTCGTGGCCTTGGTGGTGACGGTCGTGCCTTCGACGATCTGCACATGGGCGCCGCTGGTGTCGATGAAGCCGCCATTGCCGCCATCCGGCGCGCTGGCATCCAGGGTGCCGGCGACCTGCACCGTGCCGCCGTCGAAGTCGCCGAGCAGGACGATCCTGCCTTCCTTCTCGCCCAGCGTGCGGGCCTGGATTATCCCGTCGTTGTTGACCACGGTCTGCAGCAGGGCATCGGCCGCGCTGGCGGTGAGGATGACGTTGCCGCCGTCGGCCTGGATCAGCTGACGATTTTCCACCAGTGCGTCCTTCACGGCCTCGTCGACCTGCACGTTGAGCAGACCGTCACCCGCGAAATCGAGGGTGACGACATTACCAGCGGCCAGGGCCACCGTGCCCTGGTTGGCGATGATCACGCCGTTGTTGCTGACCGTGCCACCGAGCAAGGCGACGCTACCGCCATCGGCGGCGGTGATGCGCCCGTTGTTGATGATCGAAGCGTTGCTGCCGTCGCCCTTGAAGGCATAGTGGCCCGCTTCGAAATCGCTCACTGACAGATCCAGTGTGGAGGCCACCAGGCCGCCGACGTTGACCTGCGCGCTGGCGCCGAACAGCACCCCGTTGGGATTGATGATGAACACCCGGCCATTGGCATCGAGCTGGCCCATGATCTTCGAGCCGTCGGCGCCGAGCACCCGGTTGAGGGCGATCGAGTCGGTGCCGGGCTGATTGAAGGTCACCTTGTTGCCGCTGCCGATGTCGAAGCTCTGCCAGTCGATGGCCAGCTTGTTGCTGGCCTGATCGATGACCATC
>CAMPIF010000454.1 GCA_946886245.1 Ectopseudomonas composti
CCCCGCCCCCGCCCCCCGACCTCCACCCCCACACCGACCCCGCCCCGCCCCCACCCACCCAGCCCCTGCACCCCCTGCTACGAGCACAACGGCGTGCGCTGGTGATCAACGTCGGCTCCACCTTCGGCGCCATCGGCTACCCCGGCTTTACCGCCTACTGCGCCAGCAAGTTCGCCCTGCGCGGCTTCTCCGAGGCACTGCGCCGCGAGCTGGCCGACACCCACGTAGGCGTCCTCTACTTCGCCCCGCGTGCCACCCGCACATCGATGAACGCCCCCAGCGTGGTGGCGATGAACGATGAGTTGGGCGTGGCCATGGATGACCCCGCGCAGGTGGCCGAGGAACTGCTCCATACCCTCCGCCGCGAGCAGGAAGAACGTCACCTGGGCTGGCCGGAACGCCTGTTCGTGCGCCTCAACGGTCTGCTGCCGCGCGTGGTCGACCAGGCCCTGCGCAAACAGTTGCCGATCATTCAACGCTTTGCCCGCCACAAGCACTAGGAGATTGTCCGTGAACGCATTTCGCACCCTGATCATCGCCGCCCTCGGCTTCACCGCCCTGCCCGCCTTCGCCCTCAGTGACAACGGCCAGGCCCAGTTGCAGCAGTTGCAGACACGCTGGGCCGAGATCAACTACCAGACGCCGGAGAAGCAGCGCGAAGCGGCCTTCGCCAGGCTCGTCACGCAAGCCGATGCGGCCCTGGCCAGCGAACCCAGGGCGCCGGAGCTGCTGATCTGGCGCGGCATCATCCTCAGCACCCAGGCCGGTGCCAAGGGTGGTCTCGGCGCGCTGGGCCTGGTCAAGCAGGCCAAGGCCAGCCTGGAACTGGCGCTGGCCATCGATCCACAGGCCCTGGCCGGCTCGGCCTACACCAGCCTCGGCAGCCTGTATTACCAGGTCCCCGGCTGGCCGATCGGCTTCGGCGACGACGAACAGGCCGAGAAAATGCTCGAGCAGGCACTGGCGATCAACCCGGACGGTCTCGACCCGAACTATTTCTACGGCGACTTCCTGCAACGTCAGAAACGCTACGAGCAAGCCCGCGCCGCGCTGGAGAAGGCCCTGGCGGCCAAGGACCGTCCTGGCCGTGAACTGGCCGACCAGGGCCGCCGCGCAGAAGCCAGAGCGCTTTTGCAGCAGGTGACGGGTAAACTCCAGTAACCCTCTGCAGGAGTGACCATGCGCATTCTTCTCGTCGAAGACGACCAGGCCCTGGGCGAAGGCATTCGCACCGCGTTGAAACCCGAAGGCTACACCGTGGACTGGCTGCAGGACGGCGCCAGCGCGCTGCATGCGTTGAGCCACGAGAGCTTCGAGCTGGCCATTCTCGATCTCGGCTTGCCGCGCATGGACGGCCTGCAGGTGCTCAAGCACCTGCGCGCCGCAGCCAACCCGGTACCGGTGCTGGTGCTCACCGCACGTGACGCCACCAGCGACCGCATCGCGGGCCTCGATGCCGGCGCCGACGATTACCTGGTCAAGCCCTTCGATGTCGCCGAGCTCAAGGCACGCCTGCGTGCCCTGCTGCGGCGCAGCTTCCAGCGTCCGCAACCGGCACTGGAATACCGTGGCATCAGCCTCGACCCGGCCAGCCAGGTGGTCGAATACCAGGGTCAGGTCATCAACCTGCCGCGCAAGGAATTTCTGCTGCTGCACGAACTGCTGATCCAGCCCGGCCGTGTGCTGACCCGCGACAAGCTGCAACAGGCGCTCTATGGCTGGGATGAGGAAGTGGAAAGCAACGCCCTGGAAGTGCACGTGCACCACCTGCGCAAGAAATTCTTCCCGGAGCTGATCCGCACCGTGCGCGGCGTCGGTTATCTGGTGGACAAATGAGGCTGCTGAAAACCTTCGGTTCCATTCGCACCCGCCTGCTCGCCCTGCTCCTGCTGCTGGTAGCGGCCAGCTTCGGGCTGATCAGCCACAAGATCTACAACGACTCGGTGCATGAGGTGCGCGAGCTGTTCGACGCTCAGCTGTCGCAGACCGCGCGCCTGCTCATGGGCCTGGTACGCCACGACCTCAGCGAAAGCGAGCGCAGTGAGATGCAGGCAGTGCTCGACGAAGCGCTGCTGCTGCACAGCGCACGCAACCCGGACAACCTGCTCGGTCACGAATACGAGGGCAAGCTGGCCTTTCAGATGCTCGATGACGATGGCGAGCTGCTGTTCCAGTCTGCCAGTGCCCCGCCTGGTTTGCTGAACAACATGATCGCGCAGCTCGGCCTGGCGCTGCCCAACGATGGCCAGCCCATGCGCGAGCGCCTGGTCCAACTGGCCCGCTACCTGATCGGCTATCACACCCTGAATATCGGCGAACATCGCTGGCGCGTGTTCGTCCTGCACGACAGCCGCGACCACCACTGGGTGCTGGCGGGCGAACGCGAGGACGTGCGCGGCGAGCTGATCGACAAGATTGCCCGACGCAGCCTGCAACCGCTGCTGATAGGCCTGCCCATCGTCGGTCTGCTGTTGTGGCTGACCGTGGGTTGGGCCCTGTATCCACTCAAGCGCATGGCCGATGCCATTCGCGGCCGCGCCCCGGACAACCTGGCGCCACTGGTCTTCCCACCGCTGCCCAATGAACTGGAGCCGATGGCCGCTGCGCTCAACCGCCTGCTGATGCAGGTCAAGCAGTTGCTGGAACAGGAAAAGCGCTTTATCGCCGATGCCGCCCACGAGCTGCGTACGCCGCTGGCGGTGCTGCGCATCCACGCCCAGAACGCACTCGAGGCGCCGGATGCCGGCGACCGCGAAGAGGCGCTGAGACAGCTGGGCAGCGGTGTCGACCGCGCGACCCGGGTGGTCGCACAACTGCTGACACTGGCACGTCTGGACCCCAACGGCATCCGCCTGAACATGGATCACCTCGACCTGCTGGCCTTCCTGCGTGGCGAGCTGGCCGAGCTGACCCCCCTGGCGCTCAATCGCGGCCAGGAGCTGACTCTCGACGCACAGGAACCAGGTGACTACTACCTGCCTGCGGACGCGCCCAGCCTGGGTATCCTGCTGCAAAACCTGGTGAGCAATGCCGTGCAGTACACCCCGGCGGGAGGCTGCGTTCAGGTACAGCTGCAGGCCACCCCTCAGGACCTGCTGCTGCAGGTACTCGACAGCGGCCCAGGTGTGCCAGCGGCGTTGCGCGAGCGGCTGTTCGAGCGCTTCTTCCGCGTTGGCGAAGGCCAGGGCGCCGGGCTGGGCTTGTCCATCGTGCGCCGCATCGTGGAATTGCATCAGGGCAGTATTGCCCTCGATGAGTCACCGCTCGGCGGTCTGCGTGTCAGCGTGCGCTTGCCCCGGCGTCCCGGCAGCCGTGCCTGAATGATCGCAACGACAAATATCGATGGTCAGGTATAGCCATACCCAATCACAAAGATAGAGACAATCCGTTTTATCAATCAAAGCGCTTCTCCGATCATGCACACCTGTTCAACAGCCACTACCTACAGGAGTAACTTCGCATGAGCCTGATCAAACGCTTCTTCCAGCAATCCCAACCGAGCCAGCAGCCGACCACACCGAACGTGCAGGAACACCCGAACTTCTGGATGTACCAGTGACTCAGCCGCTTGCACCGACCACCCTCAGCGGCACCTGACGCCCGGCCTTCTGTGCCAGGTAGCGGGTGCAGCTGACACGCAGGAACGAGGCGAAATTGACCACTTCGCCGCGAAAGTCCATGACCTCGTCATGCAACTTGGCGATCAGCTGGTTGGTGGTCATGCCATCGACCGCGGCGATCTCGGGCAGGATGTCCCAAAACTGATTTTCCAGACGCAGCGTGGTGACCACACCGCGGATGCGCAATGAGCGTGAGCGCGACTCGTAGAGAATCGGGTCGGCCTTCACATAGAGTTCGCACATCGGCTTTATCTCCTCACGAGCGTCGTAGCCCGAATGCAATCCGGGGATGCCGACAATGGTGCGGCCCCGGATTGCATCCGGGCTACGTTAGCTACAAGCGGATTTCAGTCC
>CAMPIF010000455.1 GCA_946886245.1 Ectopseudomonas composti
CACGTTCGGCGTCGGCACGCGAATGGCGTTGCCGGTCAGCTTGCCTTTCAGAACCGGCAGCGCCTTGGCCGCAGCGGTGGCAGCGCCAGTTTCGGTGATGACCATGTTCAGCGCAGCACTGCGACCACGACGACTGCCTTTGTGGAAGTTGTCGATCAGATTCTGGTCGTTGGTGTACGAGTGAACGGTCTCGACGTGACCGTTGACGATGCCGTACTGATCATTGACCGCCTTGAGCACCGGCACGATGGCGTTGGTGGTGCAGGAAGCGGCGGAGATGATCTTGTCCTCAGCGGTGATTTCGCTGTGGTTGATGCCGTGCACGATGTTCTTCAGCGCGCCCTTGCCAGGTGCGGTGAGGACGACGCGATCGACGCCCGGGCAGGCCAGGTGCTGACCCAGGCCCTCGGCATCACGCCATACGCCGGTGTTGTCCACCAGCAGCGCGTTCTTGATGCCGTACTGGGTGTAATCGACTTCCTTCGGCTCCTTGGCATAGATCACCTGGATCAGGTTGCCGTTGGCCGTCAGGGTGTTGTTCTCTTCATCGATGGTGATGGTGCCGTTGAACTTGCCGTGTACCGAGTCACGACGCAGCAGACTGGCACGCTTGACCAGATCATTGCTGGCACCCTTGCGCACGACGATGGCGCGCAGACGCAGGCCGTCGCCACCCCCGGTCTTCTCGATCAGGATGCGCGCGAGCAGGCGGCCGATACGACCGAAGCCGTAGAGAACCACATCAGTGCCTTCACGCGCCGAACCGTTCTGCTTGCCCACTACATCGGCCAGCTCGTCCTTGACGAACTGCTCGACGCCGCGACCAGCGCCTTCGGCCTTGAACTTGGCAACCAGCTTGCCCAGGTCCACCGAGGCGGCACCCAGCTTGAGCTCGCTCATGGCCTTGAGCATGGGGAAGGTGTCGTGCACCGACAGCTCGGCCACATCGGCAAGGCGATGGCGAGCGAAACGGTGGGCCTTGAGGATGTCGATGACCGAACGGTTGATCAGGCCACGGCCATAGATCGAGGTCACCACATTGTTGTTGCGGTAGAGCTGACCAATCAGCGGAATCATCGCTTCCGCGAGGGCTTCACGATCGATCCATTCACCGAGACACTGGTCGGGCTTCTGAGTCACGGGCAGTACCTTCCACATGTAGGGGCTGAAAAAAGGGGCTACATTATGACGGCGCGCGCGGGCATGAGCAATGCGCGCCTGTCGCGACTGACATTGACCACCAAGCCCCGCTACAATTCCCGGCCTTTCGTCACGACCGTGAGCCGCCCGTGTCCGTACTGCGTCTTCCGTCTCTACCGGCCAGCGCCGGCAAACAACAGTGGGGCAACCTGCCTGGCGCCGCCCTGTCCCTGACCATCGCCGAAGCGGCCAGCGGCGCTGGACGCTTCACGCTGGTGCTCACCGAAGGCAGCCAGAGCGCCGAGCGATTGCAGGAGGAACTGGCGTTCTTCGCCCCCGATCTGCCGGTGCTGCACTTTCCCGACTGGGAAACCCTGCCCTACGACGTCTTCTCGCCGCACCAGGACATCATCTCGCAGCGCATCGCAGCGCTCTATCGCCTGCCGCAACTGAGCCGTGGCATCCTCGTAGTGCCGATCACCACCGCCTTGCACCGACTGGCACCGAAGCGCTTCCTGCTCGGTGGCAGCCTGGTGCTGGATGTCGGCCAGAAACTCGATGTGGAGCAGATGCGCACGCGTCTGGAGGCCGCCGGCTACCGCTGCGTCGATACGGTGTACGAGCATGGCGAGTTCGCCGTGCGCGGCGCATTGATCGATCTGTTCCCGATGGGCAGTGACACGCCCTACCGCATCGACCTGTTCGACGACGAAATCGAAACCCTGCGCACCTTCGACCCCGAGACCCAGCGCTCGGTGGACAAGGTCGAGTCGATCCGCCTGCTGCCGGCGCGTGAATTTCCGCTGGAAAAGAAAGCCGTCACCGATTTTCGCGGGCGTTTCCGCGAGCGCTTCGACGTGGATTTCCGTCGCTGCCCGATCTATCAGGACCTTTCCACGGGCATCACCCCCGCTGGCATCGAGTATTACCTGCCGCTGTTCTTCGAAGAGACAGGCACTCTGTTCGACTACCTGCCAGGCGACACCCAGGTGTTCTCTCTACCCGGCATCGAGAAGGCCGCCGAACACTTCTGGACCGATGCGCGCAACCGTTATGAGGATCGCCGGGTCGATCCGGAACGCCCGCTGCTGCCACCTGCCGACATTTTCCTGCCGGTCGAGGACTGCTTCGCCCGCCTGAAGAGCTGGCCGCGAGTGGTGGTCAACCAGGACGACATCGAGCCCGGCGTCGGCCAGACACGCTTCGACGCACGCGCCCTGCCCGACCTGGCGATTCAGGCCAAGGCTGGCGAGCCGCTGGCGGCGCTGCGCCGCTTTATCGAAGAATATCCGGGCCGCGTGCTGTTCTGCGCCGAATCGGCCGGTCGCCGCGAGGTGCTGCTGGAGCTGCTCGCCCGTCTCAAGCTCAAGCCCAGGGAAGTCGACGGCTGGCCGGCTTTCGTCGCCAGCCCCGAGCGCCTCAACATCTGCATCGCGCCCCTGGATGAGGGTCTGCTGCTCGACGACCTGGCGCTGATCGCCGAGAGCCCGCTGTTCGGCCAGCGCGTCATGCAGCGTCGCCGCCGCGAAAAAGGCCGCGAAGGCGGCGACAACGTGATCAAGAACCTCACCGAGCTGCGCGAAGGCGCGCCGGTGGTGCATATCGATCACGGCGTCGGTCGCTACCTGGGCCTGGTGACCATGGAGTTCGACGGCCAGGCCGCCGAATTTCTCGCCCTGCAGTACGCCGACGAAGCCAAACTTTATGTGCCGGTGGCCAGCCTGCACCTGATCGCCCGCTACACCGGCAGTGATGACGCTCTGGCACCGCTGCACCGCCTTGGCTCGGAGGTCTGGCAGAAGGCCAAGCGCAAGGCAGCCGAGCAGGTACGCGATGTTGCCGCCGAACTGCTCGACATCTACGCCCGTCGCGCCGCCCGCGAAGGCTTCGCCTTCCGGGACCCGGCGCTGGACTACGCCACCTTCAGCGCCGGCTTCCCCTTCGAGGAAACTCCGGACCAGCAGGCCGCCATCGATGCCGTGCGCGCCGACATGCTCGCCGGTAAACCCATGGATCGCCTGGTCTGCGGCGACGTCGGCTTCGGCAAGACCGAAGTGGCCATGCGTGCGGCCTTCATCGCCGTGCACAGCGGCAAGCAGGTCGCCGTGCTGGTGCCCACCACCCTGCTCGCCCAACAGCACTACAACAGCTTCCGCGACCGCTTCGCCGACTGGCCGGTGAAGGTCGAGGTGATGAGCCGCTTCAAGAGCACCAAGGAAGTCGACGAGGCCGTGCAGCAACTGGCCGAAGGCAAGGTGGATATCGTCATCGGCACGCACAAGTTGCTGCAGGATGACGTCAAGTTCCACAACCTCGGCCTGGCCATCATCGACGAGGAACACCGCTTCGGCGTACGCCAGAAAGAACAGCTCAAGGCGCTGCGCAGTGAGGTGGACATCCTCACCCTGACCGCCACGCCGATCCCGCGCACGCTGAACATGGCTGTAGCCGGTATGCGCGACCTGTCGATCATCGCCACGCCGCCGGCACGCCGCCTGTCGGTGCGCACCTTCGTCATGGAGAGCAACAAGCCGACCATCAAGGAAGCACTGCTGCGCGAGCTGCTGCGCGGTGGCCAGGTGTACTACCTGCACAACGATGTAAAGACCATCGAAAAATGCGCCAGTGAACTGGCCGAACTGGTGCCCGAGGCGCGTATCGGCATCGGTCACGGGCAGATGCGCGAACGCGACCTCGAGCAGGTGATGAGCGACTTCTACCACAAGCGCTTCAACGTGCTGGTGGCCTCGACCATCATCGAGACCGGCATCGACGTGCCCAGTGCGAACACCATCATTATCGAGCGTGCGGACAAGTTC
>CAMPIF010000456.1 GCA_946886245.1 Ectopseudomonas composti
GTTCCATTTCGATGCCTCGAAGATCACCGGTGAGGCGCTGCTCGCGGCCCTGGGCCATGCCTTCTTCACCCTGAGCCTGGCCTCGGGCGCCATCCTCACCTTCCAGCAGATGCCGTTCGGCACCGCCTTCGGCGTGCTGTTCTTCGCCATGGTGTCGATCGCCGCGTTGACCTCGGCAATCTCGATGATCGAAGCCAGCGTGGCCTACCTGAACGAGAAGCACGGCATCAGTCGTCTGCGTGCAGCGATGGGGGCTGGTGCGGTGCTGCTGGTGATCAGCCTGGTGGCGATGCTGTCGTTCAACCTGCTGGCGGGCTGGACGCCGCTGGGCAAGAACTTCTTCGACTGGCTGGACTACCTCACCTCACGCTGGATGATGCCGCTGGGTGGCATCTTCATGGTGGTGCTCGCCGGCTATGCGCTGCGCGGCGAAATCATGCGTGACGAGCTGGGCCTGCCGCCTGCGGGCTACGCGCTGTGGCTGTTCATGGTGCGCTACGTCAGCCCGGTGCTGATCATGGTGGTGTTCCTGCATGCGCTGGGCTGGTTGATGTTCGACCCGGTCGTGCAGTGGTACTGGATCGCTGGCGCCATCGGCCTGCTGACCGTGGCGGGCGAAATCCTGCGGCCCAGGGTGGTACCGGCGCTCGCCGGACGCTGATCGGGCCTCGATTCGAAGGGCGCAGCTGCGTTGGACGCTGCGCCCTTTTCATTGCTGGCTTGCTCACAGGGTTTGCTAGATAGGCGAGAACTCGCCACTTATCCGGCGTCAATAAGCGGATAATTGCCGGTGGTGGCGGTTTCCCGGATCATGCTCGAAATAATGAGTTGGCGAATTGCCAGCACTCAAGCTGTGCGCCTTTGCTGCCGATATCTGGGGTTCGATCTGGCACAGCAGTTGCCTTACCTTCCGACCAGGCCGCGTTCACGAGACGTGGCTCTATAAGAAGAACCGGAGTCGCCCCTTATGTTCAAGCCTGCCGCACGCTTTTTCGCCAACCTTGCCGTGGGCAAGAAACTTCTCATCGGGTTCGGCCTGGTGCTGTTGCTCACTGCTGCCATGACAGTCAGCGGGTACCTCGCCGTTCAGGCGGTGCTGCAAGGGCATGAGCAGGTCGGGGCGTTGGCGCAGGTGAATCAGGAGATCCTCCAGGCGCGTCGTCTTGAACGCAATTTCGCCATCGAACAGAACCCGGAGAGTGCGCAGCGCGTGCGCGAAAGCCTGCTCCAGGTGCAGGACATGCTGGAACAGCTGGGCAAGGACGCTGCCGAAGGCACGCGCGTGCAGACCATGCAGCAGGCTACCGCTGAGTACCTGAAACAGTTCGACAACTATGTCGAGCAGCAGGACAAGGCTCGCGAGGCCCGGCAGGACATGCGCAGTGCCGCCGCCGAAGCGCGCGACCAGTTCGAAGTGATCGAGCTGGACATGTACGACGCGGTGCGTGAGCTGCGCCTGCAGGGCGACCGACTGCGCGGCAGCGACCCGCTGACCCTGGCGGAAACCGCATCCGGTCTGAGCAAGCGCATGCTCGACCTGCGAGGTCAGGAAAGTCTGTACATCATCGACGGCTCGCCCGAAGCGCTGGAAGAGTGGGAGTACGTCAGCGAGGATCTGCAGACCGTCGCTCGCAGCCTGACCGTCTGGCTCGAAGACGATCAGAAAGCCTCCATCGAAACCGCTTTGCAGGCGCTGACCCTTTACCAGCGTTCCTTTCTCTATTACCAGCAGCTTCGCGAGCAGAACCTCGCCACCGAGAAGGCCATGATCGAGCGCGCACGTTCGGTCGTCGATCTGGCCGAGTCAGCCCAGGCCAGTGCCGAGACCCGTATGCTCGCCGACTCCCGGCGCGCGCTGGTGCTGCTGGGCATCATGGGCGCAGCCGCCGTGGTGCTGGGCCTGTGCGCCGCGTTGCTGATCAGCCGTCTGATCGTGACACCGCTGCGCCAGAGCGTGGGTTTTGCCCAGCGCATCGCCGCCGGCGATCTCAGCCAGGACATCCCGCAGGATCGCCGTGACGAAGTTGGGCAGCTGCTTGCTGCCATGCAGGACATGACTGTCAGCCTGCGCAATCTGGTCAGCCGCATTGGCGGTGGGGTCGGACAAATCGCTGCGGCCGCCGAGCAGTTGTCAGCCATTACCGCGCAGACCAGCGCCGGTGTGCAGACGCAGAAGCTTGAAACCGAGCAGACCGCCACCGCCATGCACCAGATGGCCGCGACCGTGCAGGAAGTGGCGCAGAACGCCGAGCAGGCCTCGCTGGCCGCGCGTGATGCCGACCTGGAAGCGCAGCAGGGCAATCGCGTGGTGCAGCAGGCCGTGGACCAGATCGACAGTCTGGCCAGTGAAGTGGAACAGTCGGCCAAGGCCATCGCCGACCTGAATCAGGAAAGCGCGCGGATCGGCAGTGTGCTGGAGGTGATTCGCAATGTCGCCGAGCAGACCAACCTGCTGGCGCTCAACGCGGCCATCGAAGCGGCGCGTGCCGGTGAGCAGGGCCGTGGTTTCGCCGTGGTCGCCGACGAGGTCCGCGCCCTGGCCAAGCGTGCCCAGGACAGCACCGAAGAGATCGAGAGCCTGATCGCCGGCCTGCAACGCATGGCCAAGGGCGCCGTGCAGCAGATGGACAGCAGCCGTGATCTGACCCGCCGCACCGTCGAACTGGCGGGCGAGGCTGGTGACGCACTGGGGCGCATCACCCAGGCAGTGAGCACCATCGAGCAGATGAACCAGCAGATCGCCGCTGCCGCCGAAGAGCAGAGCGCGGTAGCCGACGCGATCAACGAAAGCGTCACTCGCGTAAGAGACATCGGTGAGCAGAGCGCCACTGCCAGCGAGCAGACTGCCGCGTCCAGCGCCGAGCTGGCGCGCCTGGGCGTGGAGCTGCAGGAGCTGGTGCGGCAGTTCCGCACCTGACTCGGGCGAGCCGGGACGCCGGCCGCGGGCGGGCGTAGGGCGGACTCAGGAGCGTCAGCGAACAGTCCGCCATCTTCGGTGCGGCAAAAGTCCTAACGGCGTACTGCTTCGCGAGTACGCCCTACGGAGCTCGCTCCCATATGTTCAGGTTCGGGCTGGACTGAAGCGCTGGCCCGAGATCGCAGGATGATAGAGCGGCTGGACCTTGTTGCCGGCCGGGTCCAGCAGGTGAAAGCTGCGTGCCCCATCGCCATGGTCGAAGGGCCGGTCCAGCAGGGTCACCCCGCGTGCCTTGAGGTACTGGTACCAGGCGTCCAGTTCCTCGACGCTGTCGACGATGAAACCGTAATGATCCACCAGCGCCACGCCGTGGCTCTCGGCATGCGCGCGGCCGAGCGACAGGTTGTCGTTGCCGCAGGTCAGGTAGACCAGATCCTCGTTGGCGCGATGCAGCACCTGCATGCCCAGCACATCCACGTAGAAGCGCTCGCACGCCTCCAGGTTGGGTACCAGCAGGGCCAGGTGGCGCAAGCCATTGAGACGGGATGGGCGTTCGAGCATTTCTTTGCACTCCAATATGTATACAATTATTTTTCAAATATAAAACATATTGGAGTTTGCCGTGTACGTGCTATTGCTCAAGACCCAACTCAAACCGGGGAGTTTCGATGCGTTCATGGATGCCATACGCGTCAACGCCGCCGCCTCGGTGCGCGATGAACCGGGCTGCCTGACCTTCGACGTGCTGCGTGAGCGCAGCGACCCCGATCGGGTCTGGCTGTACGAGGTGTACGTCGACGAGGCGGCGTTCGAGGCGCATACGCGAACCGCACATTTCCTCGCCAGCCGGCCGCTGCTGGAGCCGCTGATCGAGCGTCAGGAAGCCATTGAGGCCGATATGCTGGCGCTCAATCCAGCGCGCTGAAGAGAGGTCGCTGCGAAGACCTGGCTCGGTCAGGCCGTGCTTTGTGCCATCTGCATATCCAGCACCCGGATACGGCCTGGCTCGGGATAGTGCCAGTGTACGTCCAGGTCCCAGA
>CAMPIF010000457.1 GCA_946886245.1 Ectopseudomonas composti
ATGCACAGGTGCCGCTGCACATCGCGGCTGGCGCTGGCTTCGACCAGGCTGTCGGCCACTGCCAGTTGCGTTTTCAGGTCCAGGCACACGCCCTTGGGCTGGCCGGTGGTGCCGGAGGTGTAGGTGATCTTGCAGGTGCCCGGATGCAGGGCGGCCGATCGCGTCACCGTGCGGCGATGAATGTTGCCCTCGACGGTGGCGAAACCGGCGGCACCGTTGCCGATCAGGCAGTCGATGCCGGCACTGTCGAGCACATGGCGCTGCTGCTCGACAGAGAAGAACGCCGGCACCGGTACGCAGACCAGGCCCGCGTGCAACGCCGCCAGATCCCACAGCACCCAGTCGATGCCGTTGTCCAGGGCCAGCGCCACGCGTTGGGCGTCAAGGGCGCGCAGGTGTCTGCCGCGCGCCGCCACCGCGCCGAGCAGTTCGGCATAGGTCAGCGTGCGTTCGCCTTCGGCCAGGGCGATGTGCGGGCCGAACTCGGCCAGGCGGGCGAAGAAGGATTCAGCTGCAGACCACATCGGGCATCTCCTCCGGGGCATAGAGCGGTTGATGACCGAGGCGCGGATAGGCGCCCAGCTGCAGCAGACGCTGGTGGCCGCCATGGATATCACCGGCCATGAGCAGCGGGCGGCTGTCGTAGTAACTGCCCCAGTCGGCCAGCTCCTCGCCCATGCGTGCCGGATCGGCTTCGCCCAGCGCGATGGGGGTCAGGCCCAGGCGCTGGAAGCTGTTGAGCAGGGTTGGGGTGCCGGTGAAGGTGACCCAGCGAAAGCCCAGGGCCACCAGCAGATCGGTCAGCGCGACGATCAGCAGACGCGCGGCGCCGGGGCTGTCGGCGGCCAGGTTGCCGACTTCCACCAGCTCGCCCCGGCTGGGCTCGCTGTGGCCCAGGCGTGCGCCGATGGCGGTCTGGATCGGCTCGTTCAGGTAGCGCTCGAGAAACAGCGGGCCGCTGTTGCCGCTGCGCACACCCACCGCGCCGAGCAACTGCCCGCTCTGATTTTCCAGGCCGAACAGGCAGGGCATGAAGTGACGGATGCGTGCGCCGTGCTGCAGCTCGAAGCGCTGGCGGATGAACTGCTCCAGGGCAGCGCGCCGTGCGCTGTCGGGAGACGCCAGGTGGAGCTCGTAACTATCGCCGCGCCCGATGCGGGCAACGGGACGATCATGCTGCGCCCAGGGGAGTTCCATGCTCGGAACCTCGGTAATGAACCTGGCGGCGATTGTGTGAGGGGCTGGCTTAACGCTGTATTAAGGCTTTGCGGAATGTTTCAGGCTTATGGTCTCGGCGTTGGCCATCGCAGATGAATCCGCTCACAGAGGGCTCGAACACTGGCACTTGGCCGGTTGAGTGGGTACGTTTCGGACTGAATGGGCCATCGCTGGCAGGATCAAGACCGAGCATTCAGGGAGGAAAGATGACGTCACTCAATGCTGACCCCAAGTTGCAACCTCTGCTCACCGAACTGGCTGAGCTGATCCGCCAGGCCCGGCAGCAGGCCGTGCGTGCGGTGGATACGATTCAGGTGCAAACCTGCTGGGAAATCGGCCGGCATATCGTTGAATTCGAGCAGGGTGGGCAGACGCGTGCCGCCTACGGCAAGAATCTGTTAACTACGCTGGCCAAGGGACTGACGGCCGAGTTCGGCAAAGGTTTCGATGTAACCAATCTGCGACATATGCGGGCGTTCTTTCTGGCTTTTCCAATTCGCGACGCACTGCGTCGCGAATTGAGCTGGACGCATTATCGCACCCTGCTCAAGCTGGACAGCGACAGTGCACGGCAGTGGTACATGGACGAGGCCGCGACGCAGAACTGGAGCACCCGTGCGCTGGAGCGGCAGATCGGCACGTTGTATTACGAGCGTCTGCTGGCCAGCCAGGATCGCGCGGCGGTCGAGCAGGAGGCGGCGAGCAAGCTGCAGGCCCTGGGCAAGAGCCCGCGTGAGTTCGTGCGCGATCCGGTGCTATTGGAGTTCCTCGGCCTGCCCAATGCCGGCACCATGTTGGAGGGCGAGCTGGAGCAGGCGCTGATCGACCAGTTGCAGAGCTTTCTGCTGGAACTGGGCAAGGGTTTCGCCTTCGTCGGCCGGCAGCAGCGCATCAGCACCGAGAGCAAGGATTTCTACATCGACCTGGTGTTCTACAACTACCTGCTCAAGTGCTTCGTCATTTTCGATCTCAAACGCGGCGAGCGGACTCACCAGGATATCGGCCAGATGGACATGTACGTGCGCATGTTCGATGACCTCAGGCGCGGCCCGGAGGACGGCCCGACCGTGGGCATCATCCTCTGTGCGCAGAAGGATGCGTCCGTGGTGCGTTATTCGGTGCTGCAGGGCAGCGAGCAACTGTTCGCCAGCAAATACAAGCTGTTGTTACCCAGTGAAGAAGAGCTACGGGCTGAGCTGGATCGGGAGCGAGCGCGGCTGGCCGAGCAACGTGGGCTGTACTGGGTTCACTGAGCTGGGAGGGGGTTGTGCATCAGGGCACCGAGCGGCTGCCAGGCTCGGCCCGGGCCTGAGGATATTCAGCCCACCTGCGCAACCCAGTCATTGAGGTTGTAGTAGTTGCTGATGCGCGCGACCTTGCCGTGCTTGATCTCGAAGAAGGCACCGGCCGCTAGCACGTAGGTCTGGCCATTGGCGGGCGGTAGTCCTTCGTCGTCGGCCAGGTACTCGCCGTGCACCACGAACTCGGCAGCGGCGCGGCTGCCATCAGCGTTCTGCATCACCACGAGGTCTTCCAGGCATTCGCGGTAGCAGCGGTTCATCTTGTCCATGAAGGCGGCGAAGGTGGCCTTGCCGACCTGGCGCTCGCCCTGGTTGATGTCGTGCACCACGTCATCTGCCAGCAAATCGAGGAAGGCGGGCATGTCGCTGGCGTTGAAGGCGGCGTAGTAGGCCTGAACCAGTTCGGTGGCGGTCATGGCTAAGTTCCTTGCGTTGCGTGGTTAGTGGTTTGCCGGTGGGCATGATAAGTTCGCCGCTTCCCGCCGGCATAGCCGTCGGCGTCACCCTGCTGTTGGCCAACGACTGCGCATGGACATTCAGTTGCTCCACGGGGCCGAGATTGCGCCCCATATCGATGATCTGGCGCGCCTGCGTATCCAGGTGTTCCGCGAGTTTCCCTATCTCTACGCGGGCGACCTCGACTACGAGGCCGAGTACCTGGCCACCTACGTGCGCAGCGCCGATAGCCTGTGCGTGCTGGTCGTCGATGCCGGTCAGGTGGTAGGCGCTTGCACGGCGTTGCCGCTGCAGGACGAAACCGAGGCGTTTCAGCAGCCGTTCATTGCTGCGGGCTGGGACTCGGCGCGGATCTTCTACTGCGCCGAGTCGGTGGTCTTGCCGGTCTGGCGTGGGCGCGGTCTGGGCGTGCGCTTCTTCGCCGAGCGCGAGGCCCATGCACGCAAGCTGGGGCGTTTCGACTGGTGCGCCTTCTGCGCCGTGCAGCGCCCAGTCGATCACCCGCGACGGCCTGCCGACTACCAGCCGCTTGACGCCTTCTGGATCAGGCGCGGCTACCGCCATCACCCTGAATTGCACACCCATTACCACTGGCGTGACCTGGACGACGCCGAGGAGTCGGCCAAGCCCATGTCGTTCTGGTTGAAGGAACTCACCTCATGATCAAGGTTGCCGCCTGCCAGTACCACATCGATCTGCTGCCCACCTGGGATGCCTACGTCGAGCACCTCACCACACTCTGCGAAGAGGCTGCCGGGCAGGGCGCTGAACTGTTGTTGCTGCCGGAGTACGCCGGGCTGGTGCTGACCGGGCAGTTGCCGGAAGACGAGCGCGGCGACCTGCATGGTTCAATCGCCGGTATCCAGCCGCTGTTGCCACGCTGGCAGGCGCTGTGCGAGCACCTGGCGCGGCGGTTGAATCTCTACCTGCAGCCCGGCTCGATGGCGGTGCTCGATGACGACGGCATCTACCGCAATCG
>CAMPIF010000458.1 GCA_946886245.1 Ectopseudomonas composti
ATGCGCATCGCGGAGAAGTTGCGGTGAGCCGCCGACTGATCAAGTCCATGCCCAGCGGCAGCTTCCTGATGCTGCTGCTGTTCATCGCTGTCCTGGTTTCCGCTGTGGCGGTGTCTTACAGCGCGCACTGGAATCGTCTGCTGCTCAATGAGCTGTATGGCGAACTGAGCGTGCGCGACAAGTCGCAGGCCGAGTGGGGACGACTGATTCTCGAGCAAAGTACCTGGACCGCGCACAATCGCATCGAGGCGCTGGCCAGCGAACAGCTGAACATGCACATTCCTGACCCTGCCGCCGTGCGCATGGTGCGTCCATGATCGGGCTCGAAGGCGCACTCTATCCCTGGCGCTTCCGCCTGGTGCTGGTGTTGCTGGCGCTGATGGTCTGCGCCATCGCCTGGCGCATGCTCGACCTGCAGGTGCTCGACCATGACTTCCTCAAGGCGCATGGCGATGCCCGCAGCGTGCGACACATCCCGATTCCCGCGCACCGCGGTCTGATCACTGACCGCAATGGTGAGCCGCTGGCCGTCAGTACTCCTGTCACCACGCTGTGGGCCAATGGCAAGGAATTGCAGGCCGGTCGTGAACAGTGGCCGGCGCTGGCTGCCGCACTCGGGCAGGATGCCGCCAGCTTCACCGCGCGTCTCGAGCAGAACAAGGACCGCGAGTTCATGTATCTGGTGCGTGGCCTGACCCCGGAAAACGGTCAGCGTGTGCTGGATCTGAAAGTGCCAGGCGTCTATGCCATCGAAGAGTTTCGCCGTTTCTATCCGGCTGGCGAGGTGGCTGCTCATGTTGTCGGCTTCACCGACATCGACGACCGTGGGCGTGAAGGCATGGAGCTGGCCTACGAAGACTGGCTGGCCGGTGTGCCGGGCAAGCGTCAGGTGCTCAAGGATCGGCGTGGCAAGTTGATCAAGGACGTGCAGGTCGCGCAGAACGCCAAGGCTGGCAAGGCCTTGGCGTTGTCCATTGATCTGCGCCTGCAGTACCTGGCCCACCGCGAACTGCGCAATGCGCTGCTGGAAAACGACGCCAAGGCGGGCAGTCTGGTGATGGTCGATGTGAAGACCGGTGAAGTGCTGGCGATGGTCAATCATCCCACCTACAACCCGAACAATCGCCGTAACCTGACTCCGGCCGCCATGCGCAACCGCGCCATGATCGACGTATTCGAGCCCGGCTCGACCATCAAGCCGCTGTCAATGGCCGCCGCGCTGGAAACGGGGCGCTGGAAGCCCAGTGACATCGTTCAGGTCGGTAACGGCACGCTGCAGATCGGTCGTTACACCATTCGCGACGTGTCCCGCACCCAGGGGCCGGCGCTGGACCTGACCGGCATTCTGATCAATTCCAGTAACGTCGGCATGAGCAAGGTTGCCTTCGATGTCGGCGGCGAGCAGTTGCATCATGTATTCAGCAATCTCGGCTTCGGCCGTGATACCGGGCTGGGCTTCCCCGGTGAGCGGGTGGGTAACCTGCCCAATCATCGCCAGTGGCGCGAGGCCGAAACGGCCACGTTGTCCTACGGCTATGGCCTGTCGGTCACGGCGGTGCAGCTGGCCCATGCCTATGCAGCGCTGGCCAATGGCGGTGGGATGACGCCGCTGTCGATGATCCGCGTGGATGAGAAACCCAGTGCGATGCAGGTGGTTCCGGCTGAGGTGGCCAAGACCGTGCAAGGCATGCTGCAGCAGGTCATCGAAGCGCCGCGTGGCGTGTTCCGCGCCCAGGTGCCGGGTTACCACGTCGCGGGCAAGAGTGGTACCGCGCGCAAGACCAACTCTGGTGCCAAGGGCTACCAGACCAATTCCTACCGTTCCCTGTTCGCTGGCTTTGCCCCGGCACAGGACCCGCGTATCGCGCTGGTCGTGGTGATCGACGAGCCAGGCAAGGGCGCCTACTACGGCGGCCTGATCTCCGCCCCGGTATTCAGCCGGGTGATGGCAGGTTCGCTGCGTTTGATGAACATTGCGCCAGACAATCTGCCGCCGCCCGAGCAGAAGATGGCCGCCGTTGGCCAGGGAGGGCACAACTGATGCCCATGTCGCTCAATCAATTGTTGCCAGCTGCCGGGAGCAGCGTGCTGATTCGTGAACTGACCCTGGACAGCCGCAAGGTGCGTCCGGGTGATCTGTTCCTGGCGGTGCCGGGCACCCAGCAGGATGGCCGCGTACATATCGCCGATGCCATCGCGCGCGGCGCTGCGGCAGTGGCCTTCGAGGCCGAGGGTGCTGCACCCATGCATGCTGAAAGTGCTGTGCTGGTGCCCGTCAAGGGGCTGGCCGGTCAGCTTTCGGCCATTGCCGGGCGCTTCTACGGTGAGCCGAGCCGCGCGTTGCACCTGATCGGTGTTACGGGTACCAACGGCAAGACCAGCGTCAGCCAGTTGCTGGCTCAGGCGCTGGATCTGCTCGGTCAGCGCTGCGGCATCGTCGGCACCCTGGGTACCGGCTTCCATGGCGCGCTGGAGCAGGGCAAGCACACCACGCCGGATCCGGTCGGCGTGCAGGCGACCCTGGCCTCGCTCAAGCAGGCCGGTGCCCGTGCCGTGGCCATGGAGGTCTCTTCCCATGGTCTGGATCAGGGCCGTGTCGCGGCGCTGGAGTTCGACGTGGCGGTGTTTACCAACCTGTCGCGTGATCACCTTGATTATCACGGCAACATGCAGGCCTATGGCGCTGCCAAGGCCAAGCTGTTCGCCTGGCCGAACCTGCGTTGCCGGGTGCTCAACCTGGATGACGCTTTCGGTCGTGAACTGGCTATGCAGGCGCACGAGTCGCGTCTGATCGGTTACAGCCTGAACGATGCCAGCGCCTTCCTTTATTGCAGCGAAGCGCACTTCGATGATCAGGGTGTGCGTGCGCGCCTGGTGACGCCGCGTGGTGAAGGTGTGCTGCGCAGCAATCTGCTCGGCCGCTTCAATCTCAGCAACCTGCTGGCCGTGGTCGGTGCGCTGCTGGGGCTGGATTACGCCCTCGACGAGATTCTCAAGGTCCTGCCGCAACTGCAGGGGCCTGCTGGTCGCATGCAGCGCCTCGGTGGCGGCGACAAGCCGCTGGTGGTGGTCGATTATGCGCACACCCCGGATGCGCTGGAGAAAGTGCTCGAAGCCATGCGTGCGCACGTCGAAGGGCGTCTGGTCTGCCTGTTCGGCTGCGGCGGCGATCGTGACCGTGGCAAGCGTGCGCTGATGGCCGCGGTTGCCGAGCGCCTGGCCGATGCGGTGTGGGTGACCGATGACAACCCGCGTACGGAAGCACCGGCGCAGATCGTCGCCGATATCCGCGCAGGTTTCAAAGCGCCGGAGCAGGTGCAGTTCATTCATGGCCGTGGCGATGCCATCGCCCGGCTGATCGCCCAGGCCGAAGCCGCCGATGTAGTGGTGCTGGCGGGCAAGGGGCACGAGGATTACCAGGAGATCATGGGCGTGCGTCAGCCGTTCTCCGATCTGATCGAAGCGAACAAGGCCCTGGCGGCCTGGGAGGCTGCGCATGCTTAAGCCCTGGCTGCTCAGCGAAGTCGCCGCCAACTTGAGCGCGCGCGTGATTGGCACCGATGTCGCCTTCTCGTCCGTGGGCACCGACAGCCGCACCATCGCTGCGGGCCAGCTGTTCGTGGCGCTGACCGGGCCGCGCTTCGACGGCCATGACTATCTGGCCGAGGTTGCCGCCAAGGGCGCGGTCGCCGCGCTGGTCGAGCGTGAGGTGGCGAATGCACCGTTGCCGCAATTGCTGGTGGCCGATACCCGCCTGGCGCTCGGTCAACTGGGCGCGCTGAATCGCCAGGCCTTCACCGGCCCGCTGGCTGCGGTGACCGGCTCCAGTGGCAAGACCAGCGTCAAGGAAATGCTCGCGGCTGTCCTGCGGGCAGGTCTTGGCGGCGCGGTACTGGCCACGCGTGGCAATCTCAATAACGACCTCGGTGCGCCACTGACCCTGCTGGAACT
>CAMPIF010000459.1 GCA_946886245.1 Ectopseudomonas composti
AGCGGTGCAGACGCGCAAGAAGCTGCTGCTCAAGATCGAGCAGGAACTGAAAATTCACACCGAGCTCGAAGAACAGATCTTTTATCCGGCCTTCAGGCGTGCCGGCAGCAAGGACGAGTCCGTGCTGGCGGTCGAGGCCAAGGAAGAGCACCGTGCCGTAGAAGCGCTGGTGCTGCCCGACATCAAGCAAACACCGCCGTCGACGGTCGAGTTCGCCGGCCGGGTCAAGGTGCTCAAGGAACTGCTCGAACACCATATCGAGGAAGAGGAGCGCGATATGTTCCCGCAGGCCCGCAAGCTGCTGAGCAGACAGCAACTGGAGCAACTGGGCGAGTCGATGGAAGTGCTGCGCAAGTCGCTCAAGAGCGATGCCCATGCCAAGGCGGCCTGAGCATCGCCGGGCCGGTGCTTGCGCGAGGCGGGCACCGGTCTAGCGCTGGCGCAGATTGGGCAGATAGGTCAGGCGCAACGCCACGCAAGCGATACGCTCGGCGTTCGCGTATTCGGGTTTCTGCAACTCCTCGCCGAACACATCCGGATCGATCTCCTGGTAGTTCCAGTCCCAGCCGACGTCGCGCAGCGACAGGCGAATGGCATTGAGCAAGGGGTCTTCGCCGTTGAAGATCGCCACGCCTGTATAAAGCAGCAGGGTGCCGCCAGGCGCCAGTCGCTCCATGGCCGTATCGAAGATCGCCAGGGACAATCCGGCGCCGTTCTTGCCGCCGCCATGGCGATAGGTGCGTTGTTGCGGATCGAGCATATAGGGCGGGTTGGCGATGATCAGATCGAACTGGCCAGGCACGTCCCGCAGCAGGTCGCTGCTCTGCACGCGCAGGTTGTAGATGCCCGCCAGGCGCGCATTCACTGCAGTCAGGGCCAAGGCGTTGGGATTGATGTCCAGCGCCATCACCTCGGCCCCTGGGCGCTGCTGCGCTGCGCTGATCGCACCTGGGCCGGCACCGCAACCGATATCGGCGATGCGCCGCAACGGTTGAGTGGCGTGCGCCAGGTAATCGCGCAGCAGGCGGGTGAAGCGATAGGTATCGGGGCCGAAGAACACTGCGTCGCTTTCCTCGGTAGGAAAGCGCGAGTGCACGTAGAGTTCGTCGCCCAGGCTGGAGAAACGCACCCGGCTGATCCAGCCTCGAGCATGGGGCTGCAGCACCTGTGCTTCACGCATGGCTGCGATGATTTCCTCATCCAGCGTCCCGTCGGCGAAGGGCCGGCTCCAGCCGAACACGTCACGCAAGTCCTTCGCTTGCGCATGGCCCGGGCGCTGATTGACCCGCAGGTGGGTGAGTGGAGTGGGGGTGACGAAATGGTAGCCACGCGCCCGTAGCAAGGTGCCCAGGCGCATCAGCGCAAGGGTTTGTGGGGCATCGAAGGTTTGTTCGAACATATGCGGGCTCCAGGCTCAGCGCGGCTGTCGCATCAGCGCCGTGAAGGTGCGGGTAGCGGCCAGGCCGGCACTGCTCCAGTGCTGCGCCGGCGATTGCAGTTCGATCAGGCGGCACTCGCGCCGGTAGGCATCCATGCCCTGCAGCTGGCGGAGCATGTGGCGGCGCTCGCGGTCCAGCTCGCCAGGTTGCGTACTAGCGCAGGACGGCATGGCGGCCTGGCTCATGCGACGCACGCGAAATGGCGAGCGCTGCTCGGGCTGTTGCCAGTCTCCGGCGATCCAGTCGTGCAGCAACTGGCGCTCGTAGGGGCTGAAGACACCGAACATGGCCGCGCCCTGACCTTGCACCAGACGCCAGAAACGACTGTCGGCCGGGTCTTTGTCGCGTCTTATCCAGCCGTTGCGCTGCATCGCCTCGAGAAAGCCCGCCACGTCACCGGCGCTGCCCAGCCACTGGTTCACCGTGCGCCCTTCGATGCGGCAGTAATCCGAATGCACCTGGCTGGCCACCTTGCGCTTGCGTTCGAGCATCTGCAGCACCTGATGCTCCAGCTCGAAGCTGTCGATCACGGCGGTGGACCCGGTACCCAGTTCGTTGAGCAGATAACCGCGCGTCACTCGCTCGTAGAAGGCCTGCGTGTCGCCGACCCGTGGCAGGTTGTCCAGCACGCTTCGTACGGCCTTGGCGGCGTGGCCGCTGGAGCCATTGTCGATGGTCACGTGCAGTTGGAAGTAATAGGGGTCGATGTCCAGCTCATTGAGCTCGAAGGCGCTGATCAGCAGGTGCAGCGGCAATTGTTCGTAGCCGAGGTTGTAACCGATGACTTCGGGCAGAAACTCGTCCACCAGCAAGCCCAGGGCCAGCTGGATCGCGCCCTGGCGATAGAGCGCGTCTTGCACTTCCAGCGCGTCGTCACAGCCCTGGCTGGCCAACAGTTGGCGATACAGCAGCACATGATTCTGCGCCGGCACCCCGTCGCCCAGTTCTTCAAGGTAGGTCCGCACCAGGGGATACACGCGGTGATCACGCCAGTGGGGCAGGGTGCCGTAGAGCCAGGCGCCGTCCACCAGCTTGGTTGGCGCTAGCGCGCGGAGAAAATACAGCGCATGCGCCTTGCGCGGGAAGAAACGGCGCCCCTGACCCGAGCGGCGCCCTTCGAGATAGCTGGCGTAATCGGCGCTCACCCGTTGATGCTGGCGCAGCGACCAGGCTGCCAGTTCATAGGGGCTGGCCGGCAGTTCGCAGGGCAGCTGCGCGACCTCCTGCAGGCACTGCTGGATGAACTCCCGTGCTTGCGGATGACCCGGTTCGGGGGCGTCCAGCAACTGGCGATAGAGGCTTTGCCAGGGGCCGGCGGCATGAGCGAAGGAAATGCATTGCGCGGCAGGCGTGTCGATGAAACTGGCGATCGACATGGGGCAAGTCTCCTTGAGAACGGGGCCGTGTTCTGTTTAGGAGGGCCTCGTCTGAACAAAGATTCCACCTAAATTCGCCGCGCCCGGCGCTGCCGCAAACAGATTGAACCCAAGTCGCCGGCACGCCCTCAATTGCAGGAGTCCTGGGAGTAGGTGGGTCATGGCCACGAGCACGTTTGGCATCGAGGAAGAGTACTTTCTGACTGACCTGGCAAGCCGCTGCGTGGCGCAGCACGGGGTCGAGGCCTTCGCCATATCCAGCCGTCGTGCACTGGGCCAGCGGGTGACGCGCGAGATGTTCGCCGCGCAGTTCGAGGTGGTGACCCCGGTGTTGCACGGCCTCGACGAGGCGCGCGACGTTCGCGGGCAGGCGCGCCGCACCATGGCCGAACTGGCCAGCGAGTTCGGCTGCGGCATCCTCGCCGCCGGTACCCATCCGCTGGGGCAATGGCGCAGCGTGCAGGCGACCGACATGGCGCGCTACCGGGCGATCTTCGACGATTACCGCATCGTCGCCAGCCGCAGCGTGCTGGCCGGCCTGCATGTGCATGTCGGGGTGCCGGAACGCATCGACCGCATTCGCCTGATGAACCGGCTGACGCCCTGGCTGCCGCTGTTGCTGGGGCTGAGTGCGTCCTCGCCATTCTGGGACGGCCGGCCCAGTGGTCTGATGAGCTATCGCCAGGCCGTCTGTGATGAATGGCCGCGCATGGGCATTCCCGATCACTTTCGCGATGACGCCGAATACCAGCGTTACCTCAAGGTGATGACCGCTACCGACTGCATCGGCTCGGCTGTCAATCTGTGGTGGAACATTCGCCCGTCATTGCGCTTTCCCACTCTGGAGCTACGTATCGCCGATGCATGCCCGCACCTGGACGATGCCCTGTGCATCGCCGGGCTGTTCCGCGCCATGCTCGGCCACGCGCTGGATGCCCCGCACCATGACTGGTTCGACGACCCGCTGACCCGCATTCTCACCCTGGAGAATCGCTGGCGCGCCAAGCGCCGCGGCCTGCGCGGGCTGTTCATCGAACCGCGCGGCCAGAGCACCTTGCCGTTCGCGGCGTGGCTGGACCAGGTACTGGTCTGCATAGCCGAGCAGATTGCGCCCGAGGACCGCTG
>CAMPIF010000460.1 GCA_946886245.1 Ectopseudomonas composti
CCCGTAATAACTCACCGGACGTCGGCTTCGACCGCTCGGTGAACCCCTACCGTGGCTGCGAGCACGGCTGCATCTACTGCTTCGCCAGACCAACTCACGCCTACTGGGACATGTCACCCGGCATCGACTTCGAAACCCGCCTGATCGCCAAGACCAACCTGGCCGAGCGCCTCGAAGAGCAGTTGCAGAAGCCCGGCTACGTGCCGCAGCCCATCGCCCTGGGCATCAACACCGACGCCTACCAGCCCATCGAACGCGAACAGCGCCTGACCCGCCAGGCCCTGGAAATCCTGCTGCGCTACAAGCACCCGCTGCACATCATCACCAAGGGCTCGCTGATCCTGCGCGACCTCGACCTGCTCAGCGAGCTGGCCAGCCACAACCTGGTCAGCGTGGCCTTCAGCCTGACCACCCTGGATGACGACCTGAAACGCATTATGGAGCCGCGCACTGCCGCCCCAGCGGCGCGCCTGCGCGCGATGCGCACGCTGCACGAAGCGGGTGTGCCAGTCAGCGCCATCTGCGCGCCGATGATTCCGCAGATCAACGACATGGAGTTGGAGGCACTACTGGAAGCCGCCCGTGATGCCGGCGCCCGCTCGGCCGGTTATGTGCTGCTGCGCCTGCCGCTGGAGATCGCCGGATTGTTCGAGCAATGGCTGCAGGTGCACTTTCCGGATCGCGCCGCCCACGTCATGAGCCTGATTCGCCAGAGTCGTGGTGGTAAGCACTACGACAGCCGCTTCGGTAGCCGCATGCGCGGCGAAGGCCAGTTCGCCGACCTGCTGGAGCAGCGCTTTCGCCTGGCGCGGCGCAGGCTCGGCCTGGATCAGCGGGGTAGCGTGGTGCTGGACTGTTCGCAGTTCTGTCCGCCAGGTGCGCAATTGAGCCTGCTCTGACTTGGCAGCACGTCTCGATATGTTAAAACGTGGCAGGGTCCTTACGAAAAGTCTCCGGGCGAAGGCCAGGCGAAGCGTTTTTGAACGAAGCATCAGCGAGCGCAGGTTTTTTTCGTACAGCCCCTTCCCGAGGCATTGACCGACGACGACCATGACCCGCACATCCCGCGTAGCCGACCCCTCCTACGAACTGATGGACGACCATGAAGGCCACTCGCTGATCTATCGGCAGCACGGCTTTCCCTCGCCGCTGGTGCGCTGGCACTTCCACAAGGAATATGAGCTGCACCTGATCGTCGCCAGCTCCGGCAAGGTGTTCATCGGCGACTACATCGGCAATTTCTCCCCCTACACCCTGTTCCTCACCGGCCCTGGCCTGCCGCACAACTGGATCAGCCAGGTCGAGGAAGGCGAGGTGGTGGAAACTCGCGACATGCTGGTCAACTTCACCGATGAAGTGCTGGAGAGCGGTACCGCCGCGTTCGCCGAGCTCAAGACCCTGCAGCCCTTGCTGGCCCGCGCGCAGTTCGGCATCGAGTTCCGCGACCCGCAGTTGATACGCGAAGCCGGCGTGCTGATGGGCAAGATCGCCAACAGCGGAGGCATTACCCGCCTGGGCCATTTCTTCATCCTCATGGAGCTGCTCGCCGCCAGCGAGGATTACCAGTTGCTCTCGGCCGTGACCTCGTCGGAGCTGGGCGACGAGCAGCACGTCGAGCGCATCAACCGGGCGGTGGACTACATCTTCCAGCACTACGCGCAGGGCATCAGCCAGGAGGAAGTCGCCGAGCACCTGAGCATGACCACCACCTACTTTTCGCGCTTCTTCAAGCAGGCCACCGGGCGCGGCTTCGTCGAATTCGTCAATCGCCTGCGGGTGAGCAAATCCTGCGAGCTGCTGAGCAAGAGCGACAAGCCGGTGACCGACGTGTGCTTCGAGTCCGGTTTCAGCAACATTTCCAACTTCAACCGCCGCTTCCAGCAGCTCAAGGGCATGACACCCTCGGGCTATCGCAGGCTCGCAGTGCAGCGCCTGACCGAGCAAAACCTGTACTGAATCGGCAGCCGTTCTCTACCCCGGCCTGAGCTAAACCCCTCATGCCAGAGAGCTCCATCCCGTAGCCAGCCGGTTTCTTGCCGCCCAGCCGGTGCAAAAAAGTATCGATCACTGTGCGTTCAAGGATTTGTTCGTGCAGGCCTGCGGGGGTGTAATCCGGCCCGAGCTAAACAAAAACAATAACGTTCTTCCGTAGCCGTAATGGCGCGGGAGAGGAGTTCACAAGCATGAACAACTCGATCAAAGCCCTCGTTGCAGCCTCTTGCCTGTCCCTCACCGTGATCGCCCAGGGCGCTGAAACCCTGACCATCGCCACGGTCAACAACAGCGACATGATCCGCATGCAGCGGCTCGCCAAGACCTTCGAAGAACAGAACCCCGACATCCGCCTGAAGTGGGTGGTGCTCGAGGAGAACGTGCTGCGCCAGCGCCTGACCACCGATATCGCCACCCAGGGCGGCCAGTTCGACGTGCTCACCATCGGCATGTACGAAGCGGCGCTGTGGGGCGAGAAAGGCTGGCTGGAGCCGATGACCGAGCTGCCGGCCGACTACGACCTCGACGACGTCTTCCCCTCGGTACGCGAAGGCCTGTCCGCCAAGGGCACGCTGTACGCCCTGCCGTTCTATGCCGAAGCCTCTATCACCTATTACCGCAAGGACCTGTTCGAGCAGGCCGGCCTGGAAATGCCCGAGCAGCCCACCTGGGAGCAGATGGCCGAGTTCGCCGGCAAACTGCACCAGCCGGACAAGGGCCAGTACGGCCTGTGCCTACGCGGCAAGGCCGGCTGGGGCGAGAACATGGCGCTGATCACCACCCTGGCCAATGCCCATGGTGCGCGCTGGTTCAACGAGCAGTGGCAGCCTGAATTCACCGGCAGCGAATGGAAGGACGCGCTCGACTTCTACGTCGACAACATGAAGAAGTACGGCCCGCCGGGCGCCTCCAGCAACGGTTTCAACGAGAACCTGGCGCTGTTCAACAGCGGCAAGTGCGCGTTGTGGGTCGACGCCAGCGTGGCCGGCTCCTTCGTCACCGACACCTCGCAGAGCAAGGTGGCCGACTCGGTAGGCTTCAGCTTCGCGCCGATCCAGGTCACCGACAAGGGCGCCTCCTGGCTGTACTCCTGGGCCCTGGCGATTCCCACCAGCTCCAAGGCCAAGGACGCCGCCAAGACCTTCAGTGCCTGGGCCACCTCCAAGGCCTATGCCGAGCTGGTCGCCGAGAAGGATGGCGTGGCCAACGTACCGCCAGGCACCCGCGCCTCGACCTACAGCGAGGCCTACATGCAGGCCGCACCGTTCGCCAAGGTCACCCTGGACTCGCTGAAGAAGCTCGACCCGGCCCACCCCAGCGCCAAGCCGGTGCCTTACGTGGGCATCCAGCTGGTGACCATCCCCGAGTTCCAGGCCATCGGCACCAGCGTCGGCAAGCTGTTCACCGCCGCGCTCACCGGGCAAATGCAACCGGAGCAGGCCCTGCAGGCTGCACAGCAGAGCACCGAGCGGGAAATGAAGCGCGCCGGGTATCCGAAGTAACACCACCAGGATCTCTCCCACGCTCTGCGTGGGAGCGCATGCGAGGGCGCTCCGCGTCCGCTGACTCGGTGTCACGGGGCGCAGAGCGCCCGAGGATGCATTCCAACGCGGAGCGTAGGACGTAGGGTGGACAACGCGAAGCTTGTCCACCGCTCCATGTCGCCAACGGTGGACAAAAAGAGCGTTGTCCACCCTACGTAACGCGCCATCCGCCATACCTCACCCCCCATCCCGCCCTCGGAGGCATGATGAATTCTCCGGCCATCGATACCCCCGCCGCGCAGGCCAGTACGCCGGTGGCGCGCAAGCCCCGACGTCTGGCCCCCGGCTGGTTTCTGGTCAGCCCTTCGGTGGCCCTGCTGCTGATCTGGATGATCGTGCCGCTGGGCATGACCGTCTATTTCTCGCTGATCCGCTACAACC
>CAMPIF010000461.1 GCA_946886245.1 Ectopseudomonas composti
GTCAGACGCTGCTCGTTGAGAAGTCGGCTGCGCTCGTAGATGTGCGCAAAGATCATCACCGCCAGGCTGGCCAGGCCAAGATTGGCGATGATCTCGATGTTTTGCAGCCATTGATCGGAAGAAAACCGCCGGCTGAAGACGAACAGACCGATACCGACGAACAGCACCGAGCCGTACATGCCCAGGCGCAGCCCCAGCAGCAGGTAGCAGATGATCGGAATCGACTGTATCCAGGCGAACACCGCGAAGCTGGTGTGGGTCTGAGCCAGCGCCAAAATCATGATGCTGAAGAACGGCAGCAGGTAAACCGCGGTCAATAGCTGCAGGTTGTGCGTTCGCTCGACGATGCTCAGCAGATACAGCGACACAGCGGCGTAGCCGATCTCCAGAGCGGCCAGCAGCCAGTTGTCGTGCAGCAGATTGACCACGGAGAAGAACAAACCACCGCTCAAGGTGATCCATAGCAAGGCCTTGAGGACCAGGCGACGATGTTGTTCGTTCTTGGCGAAGTAACCGGGCATCAGTGTTCTCGAGCGGGAGAGGCCAGTGCGTAAATGGGTCGATGGCGGCAGATGGCGTCATGCAGCAAGCCTGCCGTTCGGCCGCGATGCCAGTGCATGCGGGCGTTCGATGGGACCAGGAAACCGGCCATGATCCTGCGCCGGGAATTGCGTCAAAATTGCGACGTTAGTTGGGAGAGGGCGGTATGACAACAACAATGGACAAATGGGGATGGCAACGCTGCTTGCTGGCGCTGCTGCTGATGGGCTTTTGGGGCGCGGCTCAGGCCACTGAGGACCTTGCACTGATCGAGACGATCAACAACTACCGCAGCGAGGTGCAACGCTGCGGCGTACAGGCCTCCGAGCCACTTCCTCCCTTGACCAACGACCCACGTCTGATCCTGCCTGCCAATGGCACCGCGGATCTGCAGGATTCGCTGAGCGCGGCCGGTTATCCGCTGGTCAACGTACAGGCCATCACGCTCTCCGGCCCGCGCAATGCGCAGGCGGCCATGCAGGCCTTGAGCGAGAGTTTCTGTCGGGTGTTGCTCGATCCGCAATTCATCGACATCGGTGTCAGCCAGCAGGATCGTGACTGGCGCATCGTGCTTGCACGGCCGCTGCTCAGTGCGCGCCTGCAAACCTGGCAGACCGAGGGGGAAAGTCTGCTGCTGCTGCTCAACTCGGCCCGCGCCGAGGCGCGCCAATGCGGTGACCAGCGCTTTGCCGCTGCCGCGCCGCTGGTATGGAACGCCGAACTGGGCAGCGCCGCCGAGAGCCACAGCCGGGCCATGGCCAACGGCAACTTCTTCGCCCACCAGGGGCGTGACGGCCTGACGCCGGGTGACCGCGCGGAGCTGGCGGGTTACGGCGGTAGCAAGGTCGGCGAGAACATCGCGGCGGCGCTGGACAGCACCGCCAAGGTGGTCGAGGGCTGGCTGGCCAGCTCCGGGCACTGCGCCAACATCATGAACCCGGCGTTCAGCGAGCTGGGCGCTGCCTACGCCAACGACCCGCAGAGCGATGCTGGCATCTACTGGACGGCGCTGTTCGGCGGGCAATGAGCCGGTGGCTCAGGCGACGCCGAACACCTGGGCCAGGTGCTGCTCGTAGCGCGCCACGTCGCGCTCGATGTTCGGCACCTTCATCACGTCGTTGCAGATGAAGGTGGGCAGGCCGCTCATGCCGAGGAACTCGTTGGCCTTGTGGAAGGGGAAGTACACCGCATCCACGCCTTTGCCTTCGAAGAAGTCGGTCGGGTCCTCGAAGGCCTGCACCGGTGCGTTCCAGGTCAGCGACAGCATGTACTGCTTGCCCTGGATCAGGCCGCCGCTGCCGTACTTCTGCGAGGCGTCGGAACGGGTGCGGCCGTCGCTGGCATAGAGGCTGCCGTGACCGGCGGTGAACACCTCGTCGAGGTACTTCTTCACCGTCCAGGGGGCGCCCATCCACCAGCCGGGCATCTGGTAGATCACCACGTCGGCCCAAAGGAATTTCTGCACTTCTTCTTCCACGTCGTAGCCGCCGTCGATGAAGGTGGTCTTGACGTCGAAGCCGGCGCGGTCGAGGAAGGCCAGCGCTGCGTCATGCAGGGTGCTGTTGTACTGGCCGTGGGAGTGGGCGAAGGCTTTGCCGCCGTTGAGCAGGAGGATCTTTTTCATGGGGGTTCTCCAAAAATGTGGCGGCAGGTTATCCGGCCTTGCGCGTGCGAAACACCCCGGAACGGTCAAATGATTGTTGACTGAAAATCATGAAATGCTTGCCGAATGCTGCGTTATGGTGGGGCATCTTCCCACATCGAGGAACCTGCTCCATGTACGGCTTCATCCTTCACGCTCACACCAGACCCGAACAGGCCGAGGCCTTCGAGCAACTGTTTCGCGCTTACGTCGAACCCAGTCGCGCCGAGCCCGGCTGCATCGAATATCACATGCTGCGCGACGCGCAGGACCCGACGCTGTTCATCTTCTTTGAGGTGTGGGCGTCACGGGAGGCGCTGGCCGAGCACACGGCCCTGCCGCACATGCGCGCGTTTCACGACACGCGCATGGACTACCTGCGTGGTGATGTCGAGATGCGTGAAATCGAGATGCTCAGCCCGGCCCGGTGAGTGAGTCGCTGAAAACCCGCTGCGCATGGCCTTGGCGGCCCCGCGACAGCCTACGGAGCGCGTCGCTGCTGTAGGGTGCGCCGTGCGCACCGAGGCCAGGACGATGCAGCCGCAGGCCCCAGCACAAGCCGACAACACCGGCGTTGCGGCCGTTCAAGCCCGTTCGGGAGCGGTCGGTGCAGGGCGCTTTCGGCCCATCTGCTTGCTGGCCATGCTCATCAGGCGCTGGAAGGTGGGGCAGCTCAGGTGGTTGTCGGCCGGGCACAGGGCCGCATGGCGCAGCCCGTCGCGAATGGCGGACAGGCGGCGAATGGTCTGGTCCAACTGCTCTGCCTTGCGTTCCAGTTGCTCACGGTCGATGGCAGGACCGCCCTCGGTCGCCAGCATCCCGGCGATAGCGTCCAGTGAGAAACCGGCCGTGCGCCCGAGTGCGATCAGCGACAGGCGCTGCAGCACCGACTCGGCGAAGACCCGCTTCAGGCCATTGCGCCCGATGGAGTGGATCAGCCCTTTTTCTTCGTAGTAACGCAAGGTCGAGGCCGGCAGACCTGACCAGCGCGCGACCTTGCCGATATCCAGCTCTTTCATGCTTGACCTCAAGTCGACTTTAACTGGCAGCCTTGTTTTGAAGGCTTTCCAGATAGGTTAGATGGAGGTGTGTATGGCAGTCGAGATCATCATGCTGGGTATTGGTGCAACGCTGTTGATGGACCTGTGGGCGCTGGCGCGCAAGCGCTGGTTCGGTGTGGCGGCGCTGGATTACGCCTGGGTCGGGCGCTGGCTGGGGCACATGGGCCATGGGCAGTTTCGCCACGCCGCGATTGGCCAGGCGCCCACCCTGCGCGGTGAGCGTGCGCTGGGCTGGATCGTTCATTACCTGACCGGGTTGTTGTTCGCCGCGTTGTTCCTGGCCTGGGTTGGCGAAGCCTGGCTGCAGCGTCCCACGCTCGCGCCGGCGCTGGCCTTCGGTGCGCTCAGCGTGGCAGAGCCCCTGCTGCTGATGCATCAGGCGTTCGGCATTGGCGTGGCAGCCTCACGCACGCCACAGCCCTGGCGGGTGCGTGTGCGTGCGTTTCTGACCCATCTGGTATTCGGCCTGGGCCTGTACCTGATGGGGCTGTTGGCTCAGTGGCCGTAACCCGGCTTCTGGCGAATGGTCTTGAGCAGGTCGTCCGGGCTGATGTGGCCGACCACCTGAGTGGCGGCGCTGCCTGGGTGTGGCAGGTCGAGGATATGGCCCTTCATCTTGCCGATCACGTGCATCTCGCACGGCTTGCAGTCGAACTTCAGGGTCAGCA
>CAMPIF010000462.1 GCA_946886245.1 Ectopseudomonas composti
GTAGGTATCGAGCATCAGCCGCTTGCTTTTCCAGCCACCGGCATCGGCGGCCGTACCAGGCTGCGGAAGAACAGACGCAGAAAACCGCGCAACAGGCCGCGCAGCAGCATCTGCTCGGCAGCGGGGGCTTTGAAGTCAGCGGACGCAGTCATAGTCGGCAAGCTCCGGAGTACGGGTCATCAGGCGATAGGTGAAGGTGAACCCCGGCCAGTTGTTGGTGTGCTTGCCGGTAGCGGTCTTGTACCAGCTGTCGCAGCCCTGTTCCCATATCGTTCGATGAGTCGCCTGCTGCAACTCGGCGTTGTAGTGCCGTTGCACCGTCGGCCGCAGATCGAGGTAGCGCAGCCCCTGTTCGCGCAGCGCCTGCAGGCAGCCCAGCACGTAGGCGTACTGGCTCTCGAGCATATAGAGAATGGAGTTGTGGCCGAGGTTGGTGTTCGGCCCGTAGAGCAGGAACAGATTGGGAAAGCCGCTGACACTGATGCCCTTGTAGGCCTCGGCGCCCTCCTTCCAGGCCTGGTTCAGCTCCAGCCCATCGAGGCCACGAATGCGCATCGGCGCGAGGAAATCGGTGGCGGTGAAACCAGTGCCGTAGATCAGCACATCGCAGGGATGCTCACGACCATCGGCCGTCACCAACGACTGCTCGCGCACCTCGCGAATCGCCGCGTCGACGATCTCGACATTGGCCTGCGCCAGCGCCGGGAAGTAATCGTTGCTGATCAGGATGCGCTTGCAGCCCATGGGATAGTCCGGCTGCAACTGCGCACGCTTGCCAGCATCGGGCATCTGCCGTTGCAGATGGCGGGTGAAGCTATGACGAAACAGGCGCATCAACCAGGGGAAGCGGATAAAGGCCAGCGCCCGGCCCTCGTGATGCAGGTATTGCAGGAGGCGGTCGGCGCGTTGCAGCAGGGGCAAACGCTGTTTGAGGGCGATCTCCCAAGGACTATAGGCACGATCCGGCTTGGCCAGCACATAAGCCGCCGAGCGCTGGAACAGGCTCAGGCTGGCGACCTTCGGCTGGATCTGCGGTACGAACTGGATCGCCGAAGCGCCGGTGCCGATCACCGCCACACGCTTGCCGGTCAGATCCAGGTCATGCCGCCAGCGCGCCGAATGAAAAGCCTCGCCGCGAAAATGCTCCAGGCCGGGCAGTTTCGGGTAGGCCGGCCGATTGAGCTGGCCGCAGGCACTGACCAGCGCCTGCGTCTCGATCACTTCGCCCCCCGCCAGTTCGACGCGCCAGATACCGCGCGCGGCATCGAACTCGGCACCGAGCACTTCGCTGTTCAGGCGGATGTGCGGGCGCAACCGGTGTTTCTCCACGCACTGCAGGATATAGGTGTGAATTTCCGCCTGCGGCGCGAACTTGCGCGACCAGTCGTGCTTGGGCTCGAAGGAAAAGGAATACAGGTGCGAAGGCACATCGCAGGCGGCGCCCGGGTAGCTGTTGTCGCGCCAGGTGCCGCCGACCTCGCCGGCCTTTTCCAGCAACAGGAAGTCGTCCTCGCCGGCCTTGCGCAGCTGCATGGCCAAGCCCAGACCGGCAAAACCGCTGCCGATGATCAACACGCGCCAGGGCGCGTTCGTACGGGGGTTGTTATTCATTGTGGTCTCCCCAACCCGTGTATGACGATGAGTCGATGCTACTTGCCTCGCCACACCGAGGTTATGGCATAGTCGGCCAGGATATTGTGATTTTCGGACAATCCATGTCAGCCCCCTGGCCTGCACGACGCAGCATCATCAGTCTCCAGTTGCTCACTCAACTGGGGCTCGACCTTGGCCTGAGCCTGGACCGATGCCTGCATGAAACGGAGCTCAGTCCGGTGCAACTGGCCAGCTTGAATTGGGAGATCGACGCGCAGCGCGAACTGCAGCTGATCGCCAACCTGATCGAGGCGCTGCCCGACGTTGGCGACCTTGGTTTACAGGCCGGGCGGCGCTACCACCTGACCACTTACGGTGCCTGGGGTTACGCCATTCTCAGCAGCGCCACGGTACGCCAGGCCGCCGAGCTGGGGCTGCGCTATCACGGCCTGACCTATGCCTTCACCCGCATCAGCCTGAACGTGGATGACGCCGTCGCCAGCCTGAACTTCGACGACAGCGCCCTACCCCCGACACTGCATGACTTCATCGTGCAGCGCGACATGCTCGGTGCCCTGGTGGTCGTGCGCGAGCTGCTCGGCAGCACACTGCGATTGCTGAATGTGGAACTGCGCCAGGCGGCGCCGGCTGACGTTTCGCCATTCATCACTGCCTTTGGCCAGATGCCGCACTTTGGCGCGGCGCACAATCGCCTGGGCTTTGACGCCGCCCTGCTGGACAACCCACTGCCACGGGCCAATCCGCAACTGGTCAGTGCTTGCGAGCAGCAATGCCAGGCGTTGCTGGCTCGCCACCAATGGCATCAGGGCCTGGCCGGGCGGGTGCGTCAGTTACTGTTGCAGTCGCCGGGGCGGATCGCCGACATGGAACAGGTCGCAGAGCGCCTGCACCTGAGCAGCCGCACCCTGCGCCGGCGCCTGATCGAAGAAGATACGAGCTTCCGTGCCCTGCAGGATGAAGTGCGCCAGGCGCTGGCCGAAGAGCTGCTGGATGCCGGCGGCCTGAGCCTGGAGGAAATCGCCGAGCGCCTGGGTTACGGCGAGCTGTCGAACTTCATCCACGCCTTCAAGCGCTGGAAAGGCATCACGCCCGGGCGTTATCAACGTGGCTCCTAGGGTGCCGTTGAGCCGTGCTGCCATGTATCGCCGCTGGCTCCCCTGGTGCGCGCGGCGCACCCTACGACAAGCCCGTGCGCCTGGAACGCGCTTCATGTAGGGTGCGCCGTGCGCACCGCGCCCCCGCACACAGGCAAGATCGCCGCAGTTTGAAAGTCATCTTCACGCTGACAAGGCGCAAACGCCGCGCTAGGGTGCCAGCCATGAACATCATCACGCTGCTTCTGCCCTACCAACCGCCCTGGGACTGGCAACAGTTCCACAGCCATTTCGCCCTGCGCGCGATTCCCGGGCTGGAGTCACTGAGCGCGGACAGCTACAGCCGCGGCTTCAGCCTCGACGGCACACCCGGCTGGTTTCGGGTTGCCCCGTTGCCAGGGCAGAACGCGCTGGAACTGCGCTGCCGCCTGGCCTCGCCCGCACACCTCGAGCAACTCGAACAACGCGTGCGGCGCATGTTCGATCTCGACAGCGAGCCCGAAGCGATTGCCCTGCACCTGAGCGCTGACGAACTGCTCGCGCCGCTGCTGCGACGCAATCCCGGCCTGCGCCTGCCGGTGGCATTCGATCCGTTCGAGCAGGCGGTGCGCGCCATCGTCGGCCAGCAGGTCACGGTCAAGGCGGCGGTCACCATAGTCGGGCGCCTGGTACAGCGTGTCGGTACGTCGATCGAGACGCCGGAAACGCTGGGCATCAGCCATCTGTTCCCCTCACCGCAAGCGCTTGCCGAGGCCGATCTGACTGGCATCGGCATGCCCGGCAAACGCGTGCAGTGCCTGCAGCAGTTCGCCGCGCGCATTGCCGATGACAGCCTGAAACTGCACCTGGCCGATGGCAGTGCAGCACTGATCGAGCAGCTGTGCGCCCTGCCGGGCATCGGCCCATGGACGGCGGAATACATCGCCCTGCGCGCGTTCGGCGAGGCCGACGCCTTTCCCGCCAGCGACCTGGGTCTGCTCAAGGCGCCGGTGTGGGGAACGCAAGGTATCGATGCGCGCCGCCTGAAAGCACGCGCCGAAGCCTGGCGCCCGTGGCGCGCTTATGCAGCCGCGTACCTCTGGCATAACTATTCGGGAGGCTGAAATCATGCATTACCGCTACCACGACAGCCCCGTCGGTCCGCTGCTGATCGCAGCCGACGACAGCGGCCTGCAACTGTTGCTGATGGAGCTGGACAGCCG
>CAMPIF010000463.1 GCA_946886245.1 Ectopseudomonas composti
AACAACGCCAGGCTTTTGATCACGCGGTCGCCCATGGGGTGGCCGTAGGTGTCGTTGACCTTCTTGAAGTGGTCGATGTCGAGCATGGCGAAGGCCAGCGGTTGCTCTTCACGGCGCGCGCGAAAGCAGGCGTCATCGAGCAGTTGCAGGGTATGGGTGTGGTTGTACAGGCCGGTCAGACTGTCACGCACCATGCGCGCCTTGAGGTTGCGCGCACGGGCTGCGCGGTTGCGCACGGTGGCGATCAGATGGCGCGGTTTGATCGGTTTGGTGAGGAAGTCGTCGCCGCCCTCGCTCATGGCGTCGAGTTGCTTGTCCAGGTCGTCTTCGGCCGACAGGTAGATGATCGGCACGCTGACGTAGCGGTCGTTGTGGCGGATCACCTTGGCCAGTTCGGTGCCGTTGCACTCGGGCATGTACATGTCGAGGATGATCAGGTCCGGCTGGAACTCGGCCAGCGCGTCCATTGCCTGGATCGGCTCGGTGAGGGTGTGGGTGAGGATGCCGGCACTGTTGAGCACGCGCTCGGTGTGGGTCGCCTGGGCCTTGGAATCGTCGACGATCAGCACCTTGTACGGGTCGTACTGCGAGACGTGGGTCAGTACCTCGATGCGTTCGAGCAGGCTCGATGCATCCAGCGAGCCGGTGAAGAACTCCTGGCCGCCGGCCCGTACGGCGGCCAGGCGCGTCGGCGTGTCGGTATCGCAGTGGCTGAAGAACAGCAGCGGAATTTTCTGCTCCAGACCTTCTTGTACCGAGTCGGCAAGTTCCAGACCGGCGCCGGCGAAGTCGACGTCCATGACGATGGCGGCCGGGTGGCGCTCGCTGATGGCGGCGCGGAAGGCGGGCTCATCGCCCAGGGACTGCGCCGCCAGACCGAAGAACTCCAGTTGCTGGGCCAGGCGCTCGGCGCGCTGGGCATCCTGCAGGGCCAGATAAACCGGTTTGCGCAGGGGGGGCAGGAAGGTCTGTTCGAAGGCATCACTATGACGCAGGCCGGTTCTCGACAAGCGCTGCATGGCCTGATTGAGGCGGGCGATCAGCGTGCTGTTGAGGCGACCGCGATTTTCCACCACTTCACCGAGGCTGACGCCAATGCTTTGCGCCAGTTGCGCGTGCTCGGTCTGTTCGAAACGCTCGGCGTAACGCAGCAGTCGCAGGTTGGCTTCAGTCAGCTCGGCCATGCCTGCATCGCTCCATTCGCTGCGTTGCAGGCGCTGCCAGACTTCCAGCACCTGACGTGCCTGGTGAATGACGCGCTGGGCGAAATGGTGCTTGAGGCGATCTCGACTGGGATCCGGGTGCTCGGTCATGGGCCGACTTCTGTAAGTGGTTAAGTCAGTGGTGGCTCGATGCTATCACTTGCTGGAGGCGCTGACATTGCCGTCGATCAATTGGCGTCGGTATTTCTGTCGAATAAGCGACAGAATTTTAGTTTTCCCCTACCAGCGGTAAGTTTGCCCCTCCGCCCTGCGTTTTGCTGTGGGCTTGCCTTATAGTGCGTAGCAGGTCGCAACCCGTTGCTCGGGTCGTGGTCGAACACTCGAATTCGCTTGAAAAGGACACTGCCATGCTGGACTGGAAGAATCGCGCGACGAACTCGCAGGGCGGCGCCGCCAAGACCTCAGGAGGCAGTCGCAGTGGCGGCAGCCTGATCGCTCGAGCTCTGGGCGGTCTGATCGGTGTCTATCTGCTGATCGCCCTGGTGGTCGGCTGGTACTGGAGTCAGGAGCCGTCTGTGTTCCAGGTCCAGCAGCATGCGCAGAGTTCGGCGCAGCAGGCGCAACGGCAGATGGTGACCGGTTACACCACGGTGGAAACCCTCAGGCAGGTCGCCAGTACGCTGCTCGACAAACCGGGCGGCTACCTGTCCAACGACCTGGCGCCGCCCGGTCTGTGGCTGGACAACATGCCGAGCTGGGAATATGGGGTGCTGGTGCAGGTGCGCGACTTCTCGCGTGCCCTGCGCAAGGACTTCGCCCGCTCGCAGTCGCAGTCCACCGAGGACCCGGACCTGGCCAAGGCCGAGCCGCGTTTTCACTTCGACAACAAGAGCTGGGCATTGCCGGCGTCCGAGTCCGAGTACCGCGAGGGCATCAAGTCGCTGGATCGCTATCTGGCCCGTCTGGCCGACCCGGCGCAGAGAAACGCGCAGTTCTATGCCCGTGCCGACAACCTCAACAACTGGCTGGGTGATGCCGGCACCCGCCTCGGCTCGCTGTCGCAACGCCTGTCCGCCAGCGTCGGCCAGGTGCGCCTGAACGAGAAACTGCAGGTGGGCAGCGATGCCGAAGAGTCCGGGCTGCTTGGCGAAGGCGGCGTTTACGAGACGCCCTGGCTGCAGATCGACAACGTGTTCTACGAGGCTCGCGGTCAGGCCTGGGCACTGGCTCACCTGCTGCGCGCTGTCGAGGTGGACTTCGCCGACGTGCTGGCGAAAAAGAACGCCACTGTCAGCGTGCGCCAGATCATTCGTGAGCTGGAAGCCGCGCAGGCCACCCTGTGGAGCCCGATGATCCTCAACGGCAGCGGTTACGGCGTTCTGGCCAATCACTCGCTGGTGATGGCCAACTACATCTCCCGCGCCAACGCCGGCATGATCGACCTGCGTCAGTTGCTGAGCCAGGGTTGATGGTCGCGATTTCGGCAGCGGAGGCGGCGCATCGCGCAGCCTCCGACCATGAGCGCGTGGCCTGGGTCGATGAGCACGACCGGCCGCTGGGCGGTGTTTCTCGTGTCGAGCTGCGCGAGCGTCGGCTGATCGGGCGCGGCACCTATATTCTCCTGTTCAACACCGCCGGGCTGTTGTGCGTGCATCGGCGAACCCTGAGCAAGGCGTTGTATCCCGGTTACTGGGACGTGGCGGCCGGCGGCATGGTGCTCGAAGGCGAGGACTACCGCCTCTCCGCCGAGCGTGAGCTGGCCGAGGAGCTGGGTATCGTCGATGCCGAGCTGACCGAGCATGCGCACTTTCTCTATGACGCCCCGGAAAGTCGCCTGTGGTGCATGGCCTACTCGGCGGTATCCGATGCACCGCTGGTGTTGCAGCCTGAGGAGGTGCTGGAGGCGCGTTTCATCAGCGTCGAGCAGGCGCTGGAGGAAACCCATCGGTTGCCGTATTGCCCGGATTCGCTGGCGGCGCTGGAACGCTACATAAACAGGCCATAAACAGGCCGCTTGCGGCTAGCTGATGTCCCTCTCCCATTTATGGGAGACGACTGCATGGATGCAGGAGGTAGGGCGACGCAGGATGCCCAAGCCGAGGGTGCCCGAAGGGCGGGAGAGGGTGTTTGTGTCGCCTCCTGTGTGTCGTCGAGCTTGTAGGGTGCAGTGTGCGCGCACCGGCTTTACCTCGGATGCCGGGGCTTGGTGCGCACGGCGCACCCTACGGGCCGAGCTCGCTCTGGCAGCAATGGTGTGTACCGCGATGTCCCCGGTAGGGTGCGCCGTGCGCACCGGCTTTACTCGTATACGGGGCCTTGCTGCGCACGCAACACCCTACGGCGTCGCGGATTCCGAGCACTCCGTGCACGATGGCGAACGGCGTCGCCATCGTGCCGCACAATGACGCAAATCCATACTTAGCAAGCGGCGCCTTTGCCGTTACACTGCCCGGCCTTTTCGACGGACGTCTGTCCGTCTGCGCTGCCCCTGCCTGAGTGGGGCTTCGCGGCTGAACCCGTTCAGCCAGTCGCTATCCTGACCCCTACGAGGACAAGCCGGTGGTCAAGAAAGCCTCTTCATTCTCCGCCCTGAGCGGTCTCGTCTATTCCACCGATGGCGGTCGTCATTGCCCGGATTGCAACCAGGCGGTGGATGCCTGCATCTGCAAGCAGACGCGCATTCCTGAAGGCGACGGCATTGCCCGTGTGCGTCGTGAAACCAAGGGCCGTGGCGGCAAGAC
>CAMPIF010000464.1 GCA_946886245.1 Ectopseudomonas composti
ACTCGGCGAACAGGCGCACGGCTTCGGCGTCCTGCTCGATGCCGTCACCAAAGCCCTGGTCGGCGATGTCGAGGAAGGGCACGTGCTCACGCTCGCGCAGCACGTCCAGCACGGCCTTCCAGTCTTCCAGCTGCAGATCGACGCCGGTCGGGTTGTGGCAGCAGGCGTGCAGTACGACGATGGAGCGGGCCGGCAGGTTGCGCAGGTCTTCGAGCATGCCGCCACGGTTTACGCCGTTGCTGAACGGATCGTAGTAGCGGTAGTTCTGCACCGGGAAGCCGGCGGACTCGAACAGGGCGCGGTGGTTTTCCCAGCTCGGATCACTGATGGCCACGGTGGCGTCCGGCAGCAGGCGCTTGAGGAAGTCGGCGCCGATTTTCAGTGCGCCGGTACCGCCCAGGGCCTGGGTGGTGATCACGCGGCCGGCTTCGATCAGCGCCGCGCCCTTGCCGAACAGCAGTTCCTGCACGGCCTTGTCATAGGCGGCGATGCCTTCGATCGGCAGGTAGCCACGCGGCGCGTGGGCCTCGATACGCGCTTTTTCGGCTTCTGCGACGGCGCGCAGCAGCGGAATTCGCCCCTCCTCGTTGTAGTAGACGCCCACGCCAAGGTTGACCTTGGTGGTGCGGGTGTCGGCGTTGAATGCTTCGTTGAGGCCCAGGATGGGATCGCGCGGAGCCATTTCGACGGCAGAGAAGAGACTCATGATGGGTGCGGCAACTCGAGTGAGGGGTGGGTGGCCAGGCGTCCCCGACAAAAGCGCTAGGGGGCGCGTAAACGGGGCGTTAGTATAACGACCCTGAATCCAGGGGGCGACAGCGCAAAGCCCTGAATTAAGGCCTTTTGCCAGGTAATTCGACTCTGCCTGGAACTATCGCCAACTCGCCCCGCAATTCATGGCTTTTGACGCAGTCCGACAGGATGCGTCACAGCCATTTGTCGAGGTACTGCATGTCCGAGTTTCAGTTGGTGACCCGCTTCAAACCTGCCGGCGATCAGCCCGAGGCGATCCGGCAGATGGTCGAGGGGCTGGAGGCCGGTCTGTCGCACCAGACCCTGCTGGGTGTGACCGGCTCGGGCAAGACCTTCTCCATCGCCAACGTGATCGCTCAGGTGCAGCGCCCGACCCTGGTCCTGGCGCCGAACAAGACCCTGGCGGCGCAGCTCTATGGCGAGTTCAAGGCGTTCTTCCCGAACAACGCGGTGGAGTACTTCGTCTCCTACTACGACTACTACCAGCCGGAAGCCTATGTGCCGTCGTCGGACACCTTCATCGAGAAGGATGCCTCGATCAATGATCACATCGAGCAGATGCGCCTGTCGGCGACCAAGGCGCTGATCGAGCGCAAGGACGTCATCGTGGTCTGCACCGTGTCATCTATCTATGGCCTGGGCAGCCCCGAGGAGTACCTGAAAATGGTGCTGCACCTCGACCGTGGCGACAAGATGGATCAGCGCGCGCTGCTGCGGCGCCTGGCCGAGCTGCAGTACACGCGCAACGACATGGATTTCGCTCGTGCGACCTTCCGCGTGCGTGGTGATGTGATCGACGTCTTCCCGGCGGAGTCGGATCTCGAAGCCATTCGCGTCGAGCTGTTCGATGACGAAGTGGAGAGCATCAGCGCCTTCGACCCGCTGACCGGGGAGGTGATCCAGAAGCTGCCGCGCTTCACCTTCTATCCCAAGAGCCACTACGTCACGCCGCGTGAAACGCTGCTGGAGGCGGTTGAGCACATCAAGGTCGAGCTGCAGCAGCGCCTGGAGTACCTCCGTGGGGCGAACAAGCTGGTGGAGGCGCAGCGCCTGGAGCAGCGCACGCGCTTCGATCTGGAGATGATTCTCGAGCTGGGATACTGCAACGGTATCGAGAACTACTCGCGTTATCTGTCGGGCCGCCCATCCGGCGCACCGCCACCCACTCTTTATGACTATCTGCCGGACGAGGCGCTGCTGGTGATCGACGAGTCCCACGTCTCGGTGCCGCAGGTCGGCGCGATGTACAAGGGCGACCGCTCGCGCAAGGAAACACTGGTGGAGTACGGTTTTCGTCTGCCTTCTGCGCTGGATAACCGACCGATGCGTTTCGAGGAATGGGAGGCGGCCAGCCCGCAGACCATTTTCGTTTCCGCCACGCCTGGGCCCTACGAGGGCGAGCATGCCGGGCGAGTGGTGGAGCAGTTGGTGCGACCGACGGGCTTGGTCGACCCGCAGATCGAGGTGCGTCCGGCGCGCACTCAGGTCGATGATCTACTTTCGGAGATTCGTTTGCGCGTGGCGGCGGGGGACCGCGTATTGGTCACGACCCTGACCAAGCGTATGGCCGAGGATTTGACCGATTACCTGGGGGATCATGACGTCAAGGTGCGCTACCTGCATTCGGACATCGATACCGTCGAGCGGGTGGAGATCATTCGCGATCTGCGCCTCGGCGCCTTCGATGTGCTGGTGGGCATCAACCTGCTGCGCGAGGGTCTGGACATGCCCGAGGTGTCGCTGGTGGCGATTCTCGATGCGGACAAGGAAGGCTTCCTGCGTAGTGAGCGTTCGCTGATCCAGACCATCGGTCGCGCGGCGCGTAACCTCAACGGCCGGGCGATTCTCTACGCCGACAACATGACCGGCTCGATGCAGCGCGCCATCGGCGAGACCGAACGGCGCCGTGCCAAGCAGATCGCCTTCAACGAAGCCAATGGCATCGTGCCCAAGGGCGTGCAGAAGGACGTCAAGGACATTCTCGAAGGCGCCGTGGTGCCGGGGGCGCGCAGCAGCAAGCGCAAGGGCATGGCCAAGGCGGCGGAGGAGAGCGCGCGTTACGAGAACGAACTGCGCTCGCCGAGCGAGATCACCAAGCGCATTCGTCAGCTGGAAGAGAAGATGTACGCCCTGGCGCGCGACCTGGAGTTCGAGGCCGCAGCGCAGTTGCGTGATGAGATCCAGAAGTTGAGGGATCGCTTGTTGCAGGTGTGATGTGTCAGTGAGTGGGAGGCGCTTTCGACGCTGGCATCCTGCTTCGTTCTGCCTCCTGCCTCCATGCAGTCGTAGCGGCAACGGTCGCGGCTGAAGTGCTGGCGTAGGGTGGATGATGCTCTTCTCATCCACCACCAGGTACGCCAGGTGGTGGACGGATGAAGCGTCGTCCACCCTACGGTTTGGCCTCAGTCAAGTAGGGTGGATCACGCTTCACCGATCCACCGCTCCTGGTGGTTGACGCTTCTCTCATCCACCACCAGGTACGCCAGGCGGTGGACGGATGAAGCGTCGTCCACCCTACGAAACCACGCTCTTCGGTGCGTATGCGGGGGGCAGGCTTCACCGATCCACCCTCTCGGTGGATGCAAAGAGCGGCATCCAGCCCACGGTTTGGCCTCAGTGCGCCGCGCCACCGCCTGCCATGTTCTGCGGCAATTTTCGCGTCAGCAGGATTGCCAGCATGCTCACGCCCAGGGCGATGCCGATGAAGTGGAAGGCGTCGTTGTAGGCCATGATGATCGCTTGTTCGTGCACGATCTGGCTGAGTTTGGCCAGGGCGGCCTGTTCGCTGCCCAGCGTCTGCGTCAGCAGGTGCAGGCGTTCTTCGACCTGCGGGTTGGTCGGCACGATGGATTCGCGCAGGTAGTCGAAATAGACCTTGGCGCGAGCATCCAGCAGGGTGGCCAGCAGGGCGATGCCGATGGCGCCGCCGAGGTTGCGCAGGATGTTGAACAGGCTGGAGGCCGAGCCGGCGTCCTGCGGCAGGATGTAGGCGGTGGCGATCAGTGAAACGGTGACCATCACCAGTGGCTGGCCCAGGGCGCGGATGATCTGGATGTGCTGAAACTGTTCGCCGGCGAAGTCCAGGTTGAGTACCCCGGAGAAGAGGCTCGCCGCGCCGAACAGGGCAAAACCCAGGGCACACAGCCATTT
>CAMPIF010000465.1 GCA_946886245.1 Ectopseudomonas composti
GACCTTTTGCGAGGACGCGCGCTACTTCCAGCCCAGAAACGGTGCCCGCGTGGATGCGATACGCGAGGCGATCGCGCAGAAGCACCTGCCGCTCGAGCTCGAGGCCATCCTGCTGGTCTCGCTGATCACCTCCAAGGGCGCCCATGGCATCCCCGGTTCGGCCCTGGTCATTCTCGCCGCGACCCTCACCGCGGTGCCGGCCATCCCCGCGGCAGGCCTGGTGCTGGTGTTGGCGGTCGACTGGTTCATGGGCATCGGCCGGGCGCTGACCAACCTGATCGGCAACTGCACCGCCACCGTGGCCATCGCCCGCTGGGACAACGACATCGACCTGCAGCGCGCCCACGCGGTGCTCAGGGGCGAGCACACTGCGCCCGGCGCTGGCCGGGACTCCAGCCTGATGCGTGTGGCGGCAGCACAGGAAAGCGAGGCACGCGGCTGATGACAACCCGGGGCCGGTCTGCTCTCATCGCCAAGCCACAACGAGTGGCCGGCGGGGAGCGTGGCCCTGCCCGGGCGCGTGCCTGCACTCATCGTTTCGCGGTTTAGGGAGGCTTCATGTTTTCGTCATCCAAGCTGGTCGACGCGGTTGTCCGCAAGTTGCTCGCCCCCATCGAACAGGGCCTGTGGCCAGTCGGCCAGATGCTGCCGGGCCAGCGCGAATTGGCCGAGCAGATGGAGGTCAGCCGCCCCAGCCTGCGCGAGGCGATCACCATCCTGGAAACCCTGGGCGTGCTGCGCTCGCTGCCCGGCAAGGGCGTCATGGTGCTGGAGCGCCAGGGCACCACGCTGCCCGAGGTACAGGCGCCGCCCAGCGCGACAATGGCCGACGTGCTGCAACTGCGCTACGCACTGGAGCCGTTCATCGTCGGCCTGGTTGCGCAGTCGCTCGACGGTTCCGAGCTGAGCCAGTTGCGTCTGCTGCTGCTGGACATGCGCGAGGCGGTCGAGGACGGCGACATGCGCGCCCTCGCCAGCGCCTATACCAGCTTCCACCGCAAACTGGTGGCGCTCAGCTCCAACCCCATGTTCCTCAGCGTTGCCAGGCAGATCGGCGGCGCCCTGGAGCAGAGCGACCAGTTGATCCGTCGCAACCCGGACTACGCCGAGGACATCCTCCAAGAACACGAGGCGATCCTGCGCGCCATTCGCCGCCAGGACAGCGAGCAGGCCAGCCAGGCGATGCGCCAGCACATTCTCAACGAAGGCAGCCGTCTGGACATCAACCTGCGCGTGCCGCTGGCATAAACCGCCGCCAACCGGCAGACCAACCCGACAATTCTTCACCCAGGCGCTACGTGGGTACAGGCGCTCGCCTGCACGCAGCCCGAACCAGTGGACAGGTGTGATCATGAGTGCAAACGGAGCTATTCGGCAGCCCATACAGACCGCTCGCCAGGACGGCAGCGGCGCCAGACTCACCAGCAACTTCGTCTACCAGAGCATCTACACGGCGATTCTGGAAAAACGGCTGGTGCCCACTGCCAAGCTGGACAAAGGCACCCTTGGGCGGATCTTCGGGGTCAGTGAATGGACCATACAACGCGCCCTGACCAAGCTTGCCGAAGAAGGTGCGGTCACCCTCGAGCCAAGACAGGTCGCCCAGGTCAGCAGGCCCAGCGAACGTCAGGCCAGACACGTGCTGGAGGCGCGCCTGCTGGTGGAGACGGAAGTTATCCGTCAGCTCGGCCAGCACCTGGCGGACAGCCCATTGCACGCGCTGCACGCCCTGGTGGAAAACCAGCAGCGCTGCCTGGCAGCTGGCGATGGCGCCGGCCTGATCGAGCAGGCCGGTCAGTTCCACCTGAAGCTGGCGGAGCTTGCCGGCAACAGCCTGCTGCTGGAGTTCCTCCGCGGCCTGCTGTCGCGTTCAGCGCTGAATATCGCGCTGAGCAGGGGCACGGTCTATTCGGCGCGCACCTGCCAGGAACACCTGGCGCTGATAACGGCGCTGGAAGCCGGCGACATCCCGTACGCGACCCAGTTGCAGGTCGATCACCTCAATGGCGTGTTCGACAGGATGTGCTTCGCGCCCACGCCGACGGCCGACCTGCATGCCGCGTTCAAGGTCAAACGCACAGCCTGATCAGCCATCGTGGCTCCCACCTGGGGAGCGCCGCGCACCAGCTCGCCGCGCAGACGCAGAGGCGTATCCACCAACCGCCGAACTTCGCCGCGACACCCCGTATCAGAGACGCTGCTGCAACGTCTGCCACAAGCTTTCCAACTCCACGAACGCACGCGTCACCACCGGCAGCTCAGGCCGGCGCAACAGCAGCACCGGCAGACCCAGCTCGCGCGCCACCTGCAACTTCGGCTCGGTGGAGGCACTGCCGCTGTTCTTGCTCACCAGCACGTCGCAGCGGATACGGGCGAACAGCGCGCGCTCCTCGTCCAGCGTAAATGGCCCACGCGCACCGATCACCTCGGCGCGCGGCGGCGCCGACTCGGCCTGCAGGCAGCGCACCGTCCAGTGCTGGTGCGCAGGGATCTCGTGCAGGTGCGCCAGCGGCTCGCGCCCGGAGGTGAAGAATGGCCGCTCGAAAGGCGCCAGCGCGCGGGTCAGTCCATGCCAGTCGTCCACCTCGCGCCAGTCGTCACCGACGCCGGGTTGCCAGCCAGGACGACGCAGCGCCCAGCAAGGTACGCTGGTGATCTGCGCAGCACGCGCCGCGTTATGGCTGATCTGCGCCGCGTAAGGGTGGGTCAGATCCAGCAGCAGCTCGATGCCTTCTGCGGCGATAAAGGCGGCCAGGCCCTCGGCGCCGCCAAAGCCACCGACGCGCACGCGGCATGGCAGATCGTCCGGCACTCGACCTAGACCTGCCAGACTGTAAACCGCCTCCGGTCCCAATCGGCGCGCCAGGCGCAGCGCTTCGGTGGTGCCACCGAGCAGCAGGATGCGCGCGCTCACGGCTTGCGCACCGCCAGCAAGGTGATCGGCAGCGCCGCGCGCCAGGTGTCGAAGCCGCCCAGCGGCTGCGCCTGGGCCACAGTGAGCCGCAGCAACTCGCCGCCCTGCTGTTCGCGGAAGGCCACCAGCGCCGCCTCGCTCTGAAGGGTCACGGCATTGGCCAGCAGGCGCCCGCCCGGCTTGAGCGCGGCCCAGCACTGCTCCAGCACGCCGGGTACGGTGACGCCGCCGCCAATGAAGATGGCATCCGGCGCCGGCAGCCCAGCCAGCGCCTCGGGCGCATGCCCGGCGACCAGTTGCAGGCCGGGTACGCCGAGGGCGTCGCGGTTGTGGCGAATATGCGCCTGCCGCCCCTCGTTGGCCTCGATGGCAATGGCGCGACAGGCCGGATGCGCGCGCATCCACTCGATGCCGATGGAGCCGCAACCGGCGCCGACATCCCACAGCAGTTCGCCGGGCAGCGGCGCCAGGCGTGCCAGGGTGACCGCGCGCACGTCGCGCTTGGTCAGTTGCCCGTCGTGACGATAGGCCTCGTCCGGCAGGCCGCAGGTCGGCGGCAGCAGTTGCGCTTCGCCGTCAGCCAGGCAGTCCACGGCCAGCAGGTTGAGATCGGCGCCACGCGGCAGGTTCCAGCTCACGGCCAGGCCATCGAGGCGGCGCTCGTCAGGCCCGCCAAGGTGCTCCAGCAGGGTCAGGCGGCTGGCGCCGAAACCGCGCGCACGCAGGGCTTCGGCAACCTGCGCGGGCGTGTCGCCATCGGCGCTCAATACCAGCAAGCGCATGCCGGGATACAGCCGGGCATTGAGCGTGGCCAGCGGACGGCCGACCAGCGACAGCACCTCCACCTCCTGCAACGGCCAGCCCAGACGCGCCGCCGCCAGCGACACCGAGGATGGCGCGGGCAATACCCGCAACTCGTCGGCAGGCACCTGGCGCGCCAGGCTGGCGCCGACGCCGTAGAACATCGGGTC
>CAMPIF010000466.1 GCA_946886245.1 Ectopseudomonas composti
GGCCTGGCCCAGGCGATCCTGCATGACCCGCGCGTGCTGATCCTCGATGAGCCCACCGACGGCCTCGACCCCAACCAGAAGCATCAGGTGCGTCAGCTCATTCAGGGGCTGGCCCGCGACAAGATCGTGATCATTTCCACCCATATTCTCGAAGAGGTCACGGCGCTGTGTACCCGCGCGGTGGTGATCGCTCAGGGCCGCTTGCTGGCCGATGGCACGCCGCTTGAGCTGGAAAGCCGTTCGCGCTACCACCAGGCGGTGACGCTGGTGGCCGATGAGGCGCTGGATCAGGCAGCTCTTGCGGCGCTGCCAGGCGTCGCCGGTGTCGAGGAGAATGCCCGCGAACATAGCCTGAGCGTGCTGGCGCAGCCGGGCGAGGTGATCTTCCCGCAGGTCAATGCGCTGATCGCCGAGCGCGGCTGGAAGGTGCGCGAACTCAATGTGGAACGCGGTCGCCTCGATGAAGTGTTCCGCACGCTGACCCGGGGAGAGCAGCCATGACCCAGTTGCCCGTGATCTTCAAGCGCGAGCTGGCGAGCTATTTCGCCACGCCGCTGGCCTATGTGTTCATCGTCATCTTCCTGGTGCTGTCGGGGGTGTTCACTTTCTATCTGGGCGGCTTCTTCGAGGGCGGCCAGGCCAATCTTTCCGCCTTCTTCAACTTCCACCCCTGGCTCTATCTGTTCCTGGTGCCGGCCATCGCCATGCGCCTGTGGGCGGAGGAGCGCAAGTCCGGCTCCATCGAGCTGCTGATGACCCTGCCGATCACCCGCTTCGAGGCGGTCACCGGCAAGTTCCTGGCGGCCTGGGTGTTCGCCGGCCTCGCGCTGCTGCTGACTTTCCCGATGATCATCACGGTCAACTATCTGGGCGAGCCGGACAACGGCGCCATCGTCACCGGCTATATCGGCAGTTGGCTGCTGGCCGGCGCCTATCTGGCCATCGGCTCGTGCATGTCGGCGCTGAGCAAGAATCAGGTGATCGCCTTCATTCTCGCGGTCAGCGCCTGCTTCCTGTTCATCGTCAGCGGCTTTCCGATGGTGCTCGACGCCTTCGCCTGGGCACCGCAGTGGCAGGTGGACGCCATCGCCTCGCTGAGCTTCCTGGTGCGCTTCGATGCCATCAGCAAGGGCGTGATCGATCTGCGCGATCTTTTGTATTTCCTCTCGCTGATCGCCGCCTGGCTGACCGCCACCGCGGTGGTCATCGACCTGAAGAAAGCCGACTGAAGGAGTGCGCCCATGAAAAAGCTGATCTATTCCGGCGCCGGACTGCTGCTGATTGCGGTGGCCTTTTTCGTCTTCAACCTGCTGGCCGGCCTGGGCCTGGGCGGTGTGCGCCTGGACCTGACCGAGCAGAAACTCTACACCATCTCCGGTGGCACCCAGCAGATCCTTGGTGAGCTGGACGAACCGATCGACCTGTACTTCTTCTACTCGGACAAGGTGGCCAAGAACCTGCCGGCGCTGCGCACCTACGCCCAGCGCGTGGAGGAGATGCTCAAGGCCTACCAGGCCCAGGCGAATGGCAAGATCCGCCTGCACATCATCGACCCCGAGCCGTTCTCCGAGGACGAGGACGAGGCCGCGCAGTACGGCCTGCAGGGCATCCCGCTGCAGCAGGGCGGCGACTCGATCTACTTCGGCCTGGCCGGCACCAACGGCCAGGACGACACCCAGGTGATCCCGTTCTTCGCCCTGGATCAGGAGGAGCATCTGGAGTACGAGCTGAGCCGCCTGGTGCAGACCCTGGCCAAGCCGGAGCTGCCGGTGGTTGGCGTGCTCTCCGGGCTGCCGATGACTGGCGGTTTCGACATGCTGGCGCGGCAGCCGACGCCGCCGTGGATGGTGCTGGAGCAGGTGCGCCAGTTGTTCCAGATCGAGCAGCTCAAGAGTGACGTCGACCTGATCCCCGAGAATGTCTCGGTGCTGTGGCTGGTGCATCCGAAGAACCTGCCCGAGCAGACCCTGTACGCCATCGACCAGTTCGTGCTGCGCGGCGGCAAGTTGATGGTGTTCGTCGATCCTTACGCCGAGGCCGATACGGGTGATATGCCGGGCGAAATGGCACCGGACAGGGCCTCGAACATCGAGCCGCTGTTCAAGGCCTGGGGCTTGCGCCTGGTGCCAGACAAGGTGCTCGGTGACGGTTCCTATGCCATGTCGGTCAACCGTGGTCAGGGTCAGCGTCCGGTTCGTCACGCTGCCTGGCTGAGCTTGCCGCGCAAGGCGCTGGATCAGACCGATATCGCCACGGCCGGGCTGGAGAGCGTCACCGTCGCCACCGCTGGTATCCTCGAGCCGCTGGAAGGGGCGAAGACGCGCTTTACCCCGCTGATGCAGAGCTCCGAATACGCCATGCCCTTTGACGCGCAACGCTTCGCCATGCTCAGCAACCCCGAGGAGCTGATCCGCGAGCTGGAGCCGACCGGCGAGCGCTACGCTATCGCCGCCCGCATCGATGGCCCGGCGCAGAGCGCCTTCCCCGATGGCATCGAGGGGCGCAAGGACGGGCTCAAGCAGGCCGACAACATCAACGTCATCGCCGTGGCCGATACCGACATCTTGAGCGACCGCATGTGGGTGCAGGTGCAGGACTTCTTTGGCCAGCGCATGCCGCAGCCCTGGGCCGACAACGGCAGCTTCGCCATCAACGCGCTGGACAACCTGAGCGGCTCCGAGGCGCTGATCAGCGTACGTTCGCGTGGTCGCTTCAGCCGTCCGTTCGTGGTGGTCGAGGAGTTGCAGAGGGCCGCCGAACAGCGTTTCCGTGACAAGGAGCAGGCCCTGCAGACACGCCTGGCCGAGACCGAGCAGCAACTGGCGGCGCTGCAGCAAAGCGACGATCCAAACCTGGAGCTGACGCCGGAGCAGCAGGGCGCGTTGCAGCGCTTCATCCAGCAGAAGCTGGAGATTCGCAAGGAGCTGCGCGACGTGCGTTATCAGCTCAATGCCGATATCGAGGCGCTGGGCCGGGCGCTGAAGATCATCAACATCGCCCTGGTGCCCGCGCTGCTGACCCTTGGCGTGTTGGCGCTGTGGCTGTGGCGGCGCCGCCGCCGCGCTTGATGTTCACCTGTGGGAGTAGGGTGGATCACGCTTCACCGATCCACCGTTATGGTGGATGTAAAGAGCGACATCCACCCTACGAGTTGATGCGTGGGGTGGCTCATGCTTCACCGATCCACCGTTGTGGTGGATGTAAAGAGCGACATCCACCCTACGGAGTTGATGCGTAGGGTGGATCGCGCTTCACCGATCCACCGTTGTGGTGGATGTAAAGAGCGACATCCACCCTACGGAGTTGATGCGTGGGGTGGATGTAAGGAGCGTGAGCCACCCTTGGCATTTTCAACCCTGCGTGCAGTGAGCGGGCATATCGACTGGCGCCTGATCAGGTGCAGCGGCTGGCGAAGAAGTTGCGCGATCTGTTGGCCAAAAGCTCATAAAACAAGCTGTAACCCGCATATCTTCCGGGTTCGTGGCGGTTTTGAAAAAGTGCTTTTCAGTCACAATCCATGCTTTATACTCGGCCTTCGGCTGCAGCAAGAACGCGAATCGCTTGACCTGCTCCATGCTCGGTTGCCGGGGGTGGCGAACGCTGAGAAGAACGTTTTTACCGAGCCGTCAAAGCGCCTTCGGGACAATAAAAACATAGCGAGTTTGGAGAAGTTGGCAATGGCAGATCGTGAGACGGGAACCGTCAAATGGTTCAATGATTCCAAGGGGTACGGGTTTATTCAGCGCGAAAGCGGCCCGGATGTATTCGTTCACTACCGCGCCATTCGCGGCGACGGCCACCGCACCCTGGTCGAAGGCCAGAAGGTCGAGTTCGGTGTGACCCAGGGCCAGAAGGGCCTGCAGGCGGAAGACGTCTCT
>CAMPIF010000467.1 GCA_946886245.1 Ectopseudomonas composti
GGTCTTGCCGGCGCCGGGTGGCGCTTCCAGCACCACTTCGTGGCGATCGGCCAGCGCGTCGCGCAGGGCGGGTAACAGGGCATCGATGGGCAGGGTGTTCATCATTTCTCCACAGCAGGCCGGCGATTATAACGGCGAACCGCCTGTCAACTTGCTGGTCTGAAACAGCGCGCTGCAGTTTTGCAATTACCGCCTTGCTATAGTTGCGCCACTTTTTTCTGGAGGTGCTCATGCGCACGAAATCCCGCGTCATTGTCGGCGTTGTCGCCGCTACCCTGCTCACTCAACTCTCTGCCTGTGGCACGATTTTCTACCCGGATCGGCGTGGCCAGATCGAAGGCAAGATCGACCCGCTGATCGCCGGGGCCAACGCCGTCGGCATCCTCTTCTTCGTCATCCCGGGCCTGATCGCCTTCGCCGTGGACTTCGCCACCGGCGCCATCTACCTGCCCGAAGGCCAGACCGCACAAGTCGACCCGCAGCAGCTCAAGCAACTGATCGGCGAAGACGGCAAGGTCGACCAGTACGCACTCAAGACGCTGATCGAAACCCGCACCGGCCACCAGCTGCCGCTGGACGACCCGCGTCTGATCCAGCACAGCGGCAGTGCTGAGCAACTGGCCGCCTACGGCCTGCGCCCGGCTGCCTGAGCCCGTGCACAATCCGCCGCATGCCAGGCTGATGCGCCTGGCCACTCGCGCCGCGCTGAGCGTGGCGCTGACGCTGGTGCTGGCCAAGGCGATTGCCTGGTGGCTGAGTGGTTCGGTCAGCCTGCTGGCCGGCCTCACCGACTCGCTGCTCGACAGCGCCGCCTCGCTGATCAACCTGATCGCCGTGCACTTCGCCCTGCGCCCTGCGGACGAGGATCATCGCTACGGCCACGGCAAAGCGGAGGCGTTGGCCGGGCTGGCCCAGGCGCTGTTCATTGGTATCAGTGCCATCCTCATTGGCCTGCAAGGCATCGAGCGTCTGCAAGCGCCACAGCCGCTGGAGGCCGAGGGCCTCGGCATTGCCGTCATGCTGCTGTCGCTGGCGCTGACCGTCGCGCTGCTGATGTTCCAGCACAAGGTGGTGCGCGAAACCGGCTCCACCGCGATCCATGCCGACTCGCTGCACTACCGCTCCGACATCCTGCTCAACAGCAGTATTCTGCTCGCCCTGCTGTTGACCCGTTTCGGCTGGCTGCAGATGGATGCGATCTTCGCCATCGGCATCGCCGTCTACATTTTCTGGAGCGCCATCAGCATCGTGCGCGGTGCGATCGGCGTACTGATGGATGAAGAACTCCCAAGCGAAACCACTCAGCATATGTACGAGCTGGCTACCTCGGTGCCAGGCGTGCTCGGCGCGCACGATCTGCGCACGCGTATTTCCGGTACGCGCTGGTTCGTCCAGTTGCACCTGGAGCTGCCGGGCGAGATGAGCCTGTCCGACGCGCATGCGCACTGCGAGGCCGTGGAAAAGGCGATCCATGGCCACTATCCACGCGCCGAAGTGCTGGTACACGCTGATCCGTCGGAAGTGGTCCAGCACTGACCGCAGCGCCCCGCCTCTGGAAAATCGCCAAACCCCACGGGCCTCCTGCAGAAATCCCAGGCAATAAAAAGGGGCCTTGCGGCCCCCTCGGGAAATCTGTCCGGTGCTGGCGATGCTGTCGCCGCTTTCGTCGCCCGCCTGGTTGGGCAGTGCGGACCCGGGTGCCGGTGCGATCCGGTAGGACCGTCGGCGCCGGCTCACCTGGTTGGGCGAAGCCGGTAGGACTTGTCGTCCGGGCCGTGAAACTGAGAGAAAGCTTACGCCTTGGGCCGCGAAATAAGATTGCTAAGATTGCTTACAAACTTAGCAATTGCGCAATTAACAACTAAAGGAGCACTATCTAGCGCAATCCAATAATGAGCCAGATGAAAAATGGACAAACTCGACCGTTACGACCTGAACATTCTCGCCGAATTGCAGCGCAACGCAGCCCTGTCCAACCAGGAACTCGCCGAGCGCATTGGCCTGTCGCCCTCGCCCTGCTCGCGTCGGGTCAAACAGCTGGAAGACGACGGCTACATCACCGGCCAGGTCGCCCTGCTCGACCGCAAGAAGCTTGGCCTGAGCCTGACCGCCTACGTGCTGATCGGCATGGACCGGCATACCCCCGAGCGCTTCGAGCACTTTCAGGATGAAATCCGCAAATGCCCCGAGGTGCTGGAGTGCTGCCTGGTGACCGGGATGGACGCCGACTACCAGCTCAAGGTGGTGGTGCCGGACATGGATCATTACCAGAAGCTGCTACTCGGCACCCTGACCCGTATCGACGGTGTTTCCAGCGTGCGCTCGAGCTTCGTGCTGCAGCAGATTCTCTCCAGCACGCAGCTGCCCTTGCAGCACCTGCGCGACTGAAAGTCGCAGGGTGAAGCGGATCATGCCGCGCACCAGGTCAGGGCGCGTATAATTTGCGCCCTGCGTTTTCCGTCCGAATCACGAGGCAGCATGGAAACCGAACAATTTGAAGCCCTGATGATGTACGTTCTGGTGGGCGGCCTGATGCTGTTCATGTTCTTCATCATCTGGGACCTCGCGAAGAAGTCCAAGGCCGGCCGCCTGGGCACCGCCATCCTGTTCCTTGGCCTGGGCCTGTGCCTGTTCGCCTTCCTCGCCAAGCCGATCATCACTTACATCATCGAGACCGCGCGCGGCATTCACGGCTGAACGGCCGCAGTAGCCCGCGCGCCAAATCTGATCGCCTCCAGGCCATCGTCTCGATGCGACCTGCCGCCTACTCAAGGAGTTACACATGAGCGCCGCCAATCTGGTGATGCAGAGCTATGGACGCTGCTGCGCCAGCCCGGATTTCTTCGACGGTTTCTATCGCCACTTCCTCGCCAGCTCGCCGCTGATCCGCGAGAAATTCGTCGATACCGACATGAGCGCGCAAAAGCAGCTGCTGCGCCAGGGCATTCTCAACCTGGTGATGCACGCCCGCGGCATGCCCGACACCAAGCTGCGTGCCCTCGGCGAATCGCACTCGCGCCAACACCTGGACATTCGCCCCGAACTCTACGACCTGTGGCTCGACGCGCTGCTGCTGACCATCGGCGAACACGACAAGGAGTGCGACGCAGACGTGCGCCAGGCCTGGCGTGAAGTGCTGAACAAAGGTATCGCCGTGATCAAGGCCGGTTATTGATTCAGGTCATGTCGTCAGGGCCCGCCCCTGCGACAAAACGTCCGCTGCGCGGTGCGCCTCACTGATCACCGCGGCCCCCGCCGTTCTCCCCCCAGCGGCGACACTGGAACAATCGGCGTGACCCTGGTGCGCGCGGCGCACCCTACAGGGACACCGCCGGGCGCACCAACTTCGCCTGCAATGACGCTCCCTATGGCAATAACGCCGGCACCTCGCGCCACTGACCGGGTTGCAATCCGTCCAGACGCCAGGGGCCGATGGCCACGCGCACCAGGCGCAGGGTCGGCAAGCCGACGGCGGCGGTCATGCGCCGCACCTGACGGTTGCGCCCCTCGCGAATCACCAGTTCCAGCCAGGTCGTTGGCACGCTCTTGCGAAAGCGTACCGGCGGGTTGCGCTCCCACAGTTCAGGTTCGTCCAGGCGCCGCGCCTCCGCCGGCAGGGTCGGGCCGTCATTGAGCGTCACGCCATCGCGCAACTGCTGCAGTTGCTCGGTGCTCGGCTCGCCTTCCACCTGCACCCAATAGGTCTTCGGCAGCTTGTGTTTCGGGTCGGCGATACGCGCCTGCAGGCGGCCATCGTTGGTCAGCAGCAACAGACCTTCGCTGTCGCGATCCAGGCGCCCTGCCGGATAGACGCCAGGCACCTCGACGAAATCCTTGAGCGTGGCACGACCCTGGTCATCGTTGAACTGGGTGAGTA
>CAMPIF010000468.1 GCA_946886245.1 Ectopseudomonas composti
GCGGCATGCCGGCCGACTTCAAGACCGCCGAGCACGGCCTCACGAAGCTGCGCGTCGCCACGCGCGGCGGCGTGGTGTTCGCCTCCTTCGATCCCGAGGTCGAATCCTTCGAGGACTTCCTCGGGCCGGCCATCCTCGGCTACTTCGACCGCCTGTTCGACGGCCGCGCCCTGAAGATCCTCGGCTACAACCGCCAGCGCATCCCGGGCAACTGGAAGCTGATGCAGGAGAACATCAAGGATCCCTACCACCCGGGCCTACTGCACACATGGTTCGTCACCTTCGGACTTTGGCGCGCTGACAACAAGTCCCAGTTGCTGATGGACGCACATCACCGCCATGCAGCCATGGTCTCAACGCGCGGCGCGGCTGGCAAGGCGGCCGACGTGACCCAAGTTTCCAGCTTCAAGGCGAGCATGGAACTGAACGACCCGCGGTTCCTCGACATCGTGCACGAGGACTGGTGGGGCGCACCGACGGCAGTGATGATGACCGTGTTCCCCAGCGTCATCTTCCAGCAGCAGGTCAACAGCGTGTCCACGCGCCACATCCAGCCGGATGGCAAGGGTGCCTTTGACTTCGTCTGGACGCACTTCGGCTTCGAGGACGACAGCGAAGAGATGACGCAGCGCCGCCTGCGCCAGGCCAACCTGTTCGGCCCGGCGGGCTTCGTCTCGGCCGACGACGGAGAGGTCATCGAATGGTCGCAGGAAGCCTTCGAGACCAAGCCTGTGCACCGCACGCTTGCCGAGCTCGGTGGCCGCGAAGTCGGCGACACGGACCACATGGTCACAGAAACGCTGATCCGTGGCATGTACGAATACTGGCGCAAAGTGATGGAGGCTTGACCATGGAGTTCCAGAACTACTTCGATTTGACGCAGCTCTATGCGCGTTACGCCAGTGCACTCGACGCTGCGGACTGGGAAGCCTGGCCCGAGTTTTTCATTGAAGACTGCACCTACAAATTACAGCCACGCGAGAACCACGAGCGCGGGTTTCCGTTGGCCACGTTGGCTTTCGACAGCAAGGGCATGTTGAAGGACCGCGTCTACGGCATTCGCGAGACCTTGTTCCACGACCCCTACTACCAGCGCCATGTGGTGGGTGCACCGCTCGTCCACAAGGTCGATGCCGATGGCCGCATCCATAGCGAGGCGAACTATGCGGTGCTGCGCACACGCCTGTCGAAGGAGTCGACCGTGTTCAACGTGGGCCGCACGCTCGATGAGGTAGTGCGCACGCCCGAGGGCCTGAAGTTCGCTTCGCGCCTTGTCATCTACGACAGCGAGATGATCCCCAACTCGCTGATCTATCCCATCTGAGGAGCTGCCATGACCACCAACTGGATCGATGCGGCAGCACAGGACGACGTGCCGCAGGATGACGTGATCGGCCTGGCCGTCGCGGGTCGCGACATCGCGCTGTATGGCGTGAACGGCGAAGTCTTCGCCACCGACAACATCTGCACCCACGGCCATGCGCGACTCTGCGATGGCTTTCTGGAAGGCCACGAGATCGAGTGCCCTCTGCACCAGGGCAAGTTCGATGTGCGCTCCGGTCAGCCCACCTGCGCACCGGTTACCGAGGCACTGCGCAGCTACCCCGTAAAGATCGAGGGCGGCCGCGTTTGGCTGGCCTTCGACTGAGCGTCGCTAGCCCTCGCAAGGAGATTTCCATGATTGCTGAGCGACCAGAGGTCGAGGCTGCCGCATGCACGGACGACCGCCAGATCCAAACCGTAGTTGTCATAGGCACAGGCCAAGCTGGCGGTTGGGCAGCGCAGACCTTGCGCAGCGAAGGCTTTACAGGCCGGCTTGTGCTGGTGGGCGATGAAGTGCATCCGCCGCACGAGCGGCCACCGCTGTCCAAGGCCGTGCTGTCAGGCGCGGCACTGCCCGAGACGACCCGGCTCATGAAGACCGAGGCTTTCGATGCGCTCGGTGCGGAGTGGCTGCCTGGTGAACAGGTGCGTCGCATCGACCGCGCAGCCAGGCTGGTGACGCTGTCCAACGGCGAAGCGTTGCCCTACGACAAGCTCATCCTCTGCACCGGAGGCCGAGCCCGGCGGCTCGCTTTGCCGGGATCCGATCAAGTTCAACTTCACACGCTGCGCACCATCGAGGATGCGCTGGCGCTTGCGCCTGCCCTCACCGCAGGTAGAAGCGTCGTGGTGGTAGGCGGCGGCTGGATCGGTCTGGAGGTGGCCGCCACCGCGCGCCAGCAGGGTGCCGAAGTGGTCGTTGTAGAGACCCAGAGCCGCTTGTGCGAACGCACTGTACCGGCCGAGATTTCTGAATACTTGCTGGAGCTGCATCGTGCGCAAGGAACTCGCGTGATACTAGGCGCTGGTGTCCAGGGCTTCTCCAGAGCAGCTGACGGCCGCTCTGAGGTGTTGCTCACTGACGGGAGCGTTCTCGCATGCGACACCATCGTTCTGGGTATCGGATTGGTACCCAATGATGAACTGGCTAGCGAGGCCGGCCTGGCCTGCGAGGGCGGCGTGCTGGTCGATGCCCAGTGCCGCACGTCCGACCCCGACATCCTGGCCGCCGGCGATGTGGCAGTGACACCCAATCCCTGGGCAGGTCGTCGGCTGCGGCTCGAGTCATGGCAGAACGCGCAGGAACAGGGTATCGCAGCTGCGCGTTCAGCTCTTGGCCACGCCGTGGACTATCAGCCGCTGCCTTGGTTCTGGTCCGACCAGTACGGTATGAACCTGCAGATCTACGGCGTGCCGACGCCTGGGCATCGCGTAGTGCAACGCGGTGAAAAGGCCAGTGGCAGCTTCGTGTTGTTCTACCTTGCTGGCGACGTGGTGCAAGCCGCCATCGGCCCCAATGCGTCGCGCGACCTACGGTTCGCGCGTCGGCTGATCGAGCAGCGCAAGCCGGTCGATGCCGAGCGCCTGGCTGACATGGGCACACCGATGTCAAAGCTGTGATCCCGCGCTGACGATGCGCGGCTGGAGATTCTGCGACATCTGCGCGTACCGCCAACAACTGACCCCCGACAACACCACCATTTGAAAAAGGAAACTCCGATGAGCGCCACTACCTACCTCTGGACTCCCCCGCCTGTGTATTCGCTGCCTGTGTGTGGCCGAAGCGAGCGTCTGCCCATCCAGCGGCTGTTCTTCGTCGGCCGCAACTACCACGCGCATGCGGTCGAGATGGGGCGCCCCGTCGATAAGTCGATCGAAGTCCCGTTCTACTTCACCAAGGCTCCGTCCACGCTGGTCGAGTCCGGTGCCACCGTGGCCTATCCACCCGGCACCAAGGACTACCACCACGAAATGGAACTGGTGCTGGCCATCGGTGCGCCCGGCTTCCGCGTGAGCGAAGCTGAAGCGCCAAGCCTCGTCTACGGCTATGCCTGCGGCCTGGACATGACGCGCCGGGACCTGCAACTCGTGGCGCGCGAGAAGGGCCGGCCGTGGGACCTGGGCAAGGATGTGGAGCAGTCCTCCGTGGTCTCCGAGATCGTGCCGATGCCCCAGGTCGTCCTGAGCCAGGGCGACTTGGCGATGTCAGTCAACGGCGAGGTGCGCCAGAAGTCTGATCTGTCCAAGTTGATCTGGAACATTCCCGAACTGATCGCCGACTTGTCCAAGTTCTACCACCTGCTGCCCGGCGATCTGATATTCACAGGCACACCCGAAGGCGTGGGCCCAGTGCAGGCGGGTGACCGCATCGAAGGCCAGATCGCTGGCGTGGGCAGCATCGTGCTCAACGTTGGCCCGGCCGAGTGAAAAAACACCGAACAAAGGAGACAAACCCACCATGACCACCGACCTGACGCCTTCCCCTGTGCGGCTGCATGCCGTCGCGGGACGAGGTCAACCCGACCCAACGCCCGCACTGGAGCAGCTC
>CAMPIF010000469.1 GCA_946886245.1 Ectopseudomonas composti
GCACCACGTCGATCAGCTTGGTCGGGTCGCTGTCCAGGTCCACCAGGTTGGCGGCCTCACGGGCGGCCTGGGTGCCGTCGTTCATGGCCAGGCCGACGTCGGCCTGGGCCAGCGCCGGAGCGTCGTTGGCACCGTCGCCACACATCGCCACCAGCTTGCCTTCGGCCTGCTCGGCGCGGATGCGCGCCAGCTTCTTCTCCGGCGTGGCCTCGGCGATCACGTCGTCCACACCCGCCTCGGCGGCGATGGCGGCGGCGGTCAGCGGGTTGTCGCCGGTCACCATGACGGTGCGGATGCCCATGGCGCGCAGCTCGGCGAAGCGCTCGCGGATACCCGGTTTGACCACGTCCTTGAGGTGAATGGCGCCGAGCAGACGCCCAGCCCCGGCCACCAGCAGCGGCGTGCCGCCACTCTGGGCGATCTTCTCCACCTCGCGCGCCAGCGGCGCCGGCAGATCATCACGGCCCAGGCCGAGGTAGGCCAGCACGGCGTCCACCGCGCCCTTGCGATAAGCCACGCCACCTACATCAGCACCGGACAGGCGCGTCTCGGCGCTGAAGGCGATCAGCGTCATGCTGGCGCGGTCGGGCACCTCCATCGTGTGCAACGCCGCCAGGTACCCGACGATGGACTTGCCCTCCGGCGTGTCGTCGCCCTGCGAGGCCAGCAGCGCCGCCTCGGCCAGCTCCGGCGTGGACACACCTGGTGCCTTGAGCATGGCGCTGCAACGGCGGTTGCCGAAGGTTATGGTGCCGGTCTTGTCCAGCAGCAGGGTGTGCACGTCACCGGCGGCCTCCACGGCGCGGCCGGACTTGGCGATGACGTTCAGGCGCACCAGGCGATCCATGCCGGCGATGCCGATGGCCGAGAGCAGGCCGCCGATGGTGGTCGGGATCAGCGTCACCAGCAGCGCCGCCAGGTAGATCAGCGGCAGGTCGCCGTCGGCGAAACGGGCGAACGGCTGCAGCGTGGCCACCACCAGCAGGAAGATCAGGGTCAGGCCGATCAGCAGGATATCCAGCGCCACTTCGTTAGGCGTCTTCTGCCGGCGCGCGCCTTCGACCAGGGCAATCATGCGGTCGAGGGTGGACTCGCCGGGGTTGGCGCTGATTCTGACCAGCAGCCAGTCCGACACCAGCCGGGTGTTACCGGTGACCGCCGAGCGGTCGCCGCCGGACTCGCGAATAACCGGCGCGGATTCGCCGGTGATGGCGGCCTCGTTGACCGCCGCCACACCTTCGATCACCTCGCCATCACCGGGGATCAGCTCACCGGCCTCGACCCGCACCACATCGCCCTTGCGCAGGCTGCTGGCCGGTACGGACTGGAACTGCGCACCGACCTGCTTGTTCGCCATCAGCCCCTGGCTGCCGGACTTGAGGCTGTCGGCGCGAGCCTTGCCACGGCCCTCGGCCAGTGCTTCGGCGAAGTTGGCGAAGAGCACGGTGAACCACAGCCACAGGGCGATCTGCACGCCCAGGGCGGTGCTCACCGCCGGGTTGGGGACCAAGCACAGCACGCTGGTGACCAGCGCTGTCAGCTCCACCACCAGCATCACTGGCGAGCGCACCAGTTGGCGCGGGTCGAGCTTGACGAAGGCCTGCTTGAGGGCCGGGCGCCACAGCGCGCCGAGGCCGGTCTGCGGCTGGCTGCTGGACGATTTGACGCTGCGTTGCGCCGTTACGGGGGCATTCATCACGGTTTCTCCTTCAGAACGCCAGGTATTCGGCCAGCGGGCCCAGGGCCAGCGCCGGCATGAAGGTCAGGCCACCCACCAGGAGGATGGTCAGGGTCAGCAGCACGACGAACAGCGGCCCATGGGTGGGAAAACTGTTCTGCCCCTGCGGCGCGGCGCGCTTGGCCGCCAGGCTGCCGGCAATCGCCAGCACCGGCAGGATGTAGCCGAAGCGCCCGAGCAGCATGGCCAGGCCGAGCATCAGGTTGTGGTAGGGGGTGTCGGCGGTGAAGCCGGCGAAAGCCGAGCCGTTGTTGCCGGTGGCCGAGCCGTAGGCATAAAGCGCCTGGCTGAAGCCATGTGGCCCGGGGTTGCCGATGGACGCCGCCGGCCCGGCGAAACTCACCGCCAGGGCGCCGAACACCAGCACGCCGACCGGCATCACCAGCAGCGTGGCGACCATCAGGCGCACCTCGCGAGCCTCCAGCTTCTTGCCCAGGTAGGCCGGCGTGCGGCCGATCATCAGGCCGGCGAGGAACACCGCGATCAGCACGAACAGCAGCATGCCGTAGAGGCCCGCGCCGACGCCGCCGAAGACGATCTCGCCCAGCAGCATGTTGACCAGCGGCACCAGCCCGCCCAGGGCGCTGAAGCTGTCGTGCATCGCGTTCACCGAACCGTTGGACGCCGCCGTGGTGGTGGTCGCCCAGAGCGCCGAGGCGAAGCTGCCGAAGCGCGCCTCCTTGCCCTCCAGCGAGCCGACCTGCTCGATGGGCAGCCCCGCCAGCGCCGGGTTCGGCTGCAACTCCGCCCAGGCGCAAACAGCCAGGCCGATGACGAACAGCACCAGCATGCTGGCCAGGATCGCCCGACTCTGGCGCAGGTCACGCACGTAATGGCCGAAGGTGAACACCAGCGCCGCCGGAATCAGCAGGATCGACGCCAGCTCCAGCAGGTTGCTCAGCGCCGTGGGGTTTTCGAACGGATGCGCCGAGTTGACGCCGAAGAAGCCGCCGCCGTTGGTGCCCAGTTGCTTGATCGCAATCTGGCTGGCCGCCGGCCCCATCGGCAGGGTCTGCTCGCTGCCTTGCAGGGTAGTGGCCGAGACGTAGTCGCTGAAGTTTTGCGGCACGCCCTGCCACACCAGCAGCACCGCCAGCACCAGGCACAGCGGCAGCAGGCCGTAGAGCACGGCGCGGGTGATGTCGACCCAGAAATTGCCCAGGCGGTCGCTGGACTGCCGCGCCAGGCCCCGGCACAGCACCACCAGCACCGCCAACCCCACCGCCGGGCTGACGAAGTTCTGCACCCCGAGGCCGAGCATCTGGCTGAAATAGCTCAGCTGCGCCTCGCCGCTGTAGGCCTGCCAGTTGGTGTTGGTGACGAAGCTCACCGCCGTGTTGAACGCCAGTGGCAGGCTCAGTCCGGCGAGCTGCTGCGGGTTGAGCGGCAGAGCGCCCTGCAACAGCAGAATGCTCATCAGCGCCAGCAGGCAGACCAGGGTGAAGGCCAGCAGCGCCAGGGCGTAGCCGCGCCAGCTTTGCTCACGCTCCGGGTCGACGCCGGCCACGCGGTAGCACAGGCGCTCCACCGGCTGCAGCACCGGGCTGAGCCAGGTGCGCTGGCCCTCCATCACGCGGTAGAAGTAGCGTCCGAGAAAAGGTGCCGGCGCCAGCACCAGCAGGAAGAAGGCCGCCAGCAGCAGCCAGTCGTAGTCGTGCATGGCCGTCTCCTCAGCCGCGCCCGGCGGTCAGCAGCGCCGACAGCAGGTAGGCGAAGAGGCCGACCACCAGTATCAGCGACACACCATCGATTGCGTTCATGTGCAAAGCTCCACGATGCGGGGAATCCGCTCGCGAGCATTGTCGAAAGGCTGGCCGTAAAGATTCGATTGGCACCCCGCCGCCGGGGCGTAAAGAAATCGTATTGATGCACCGGGATCAGCGCCCTGTGGGAGGCGCTTCAGCGGCGACTTGTCCAGGCCTAGCGGCTGTCGCGGCTAAAGCCCCTCCCACAAAAGCCCTGGCAGCGCGCTCCCGTAGGGTGGGTTAGCGGCGCAGAGCACCGCTCCAACAGCCACGTACAAACTTGGCGCGCCGCGTAACCCACCAAGCGATCGCAAGCCACCACTCAAACCAACACATGCACCACCAACCCCACCAGCGCACAGG
>CAMPIF010000470.1 GCA_946886245.1 Ectopseudomonas composti
ATGCCGTACAGATCGTAGGTTTCGCCGTTGGCAGTGGCCTGGCCATGGAACTTGGTGCCGTACCAGGAAGCCGGACCGACCGCCTGGTAGCGACGGGCGTCCTGAATCGGGTAGTACTGCTTGCCGAACACCACATAAGGGCTGGCCTTGACCGGCCCGTAATGCGGCATGGGGATGGCGTCCTGAATCTTCGAGACGTCGACGTCCCACCAGGGCGCACCATCCCTGTGTGGTCGGTTGAAATCCTCCGGGCCAGAGATACCGGCAGACTGACCGGGCGTCACCACAGGCTGCGGTGCACGCTTGGAAGAACAGCTCGCGAGCAACAGCGCTGCCGTTACGCAGACTGCCAGCGGCAGCAGTTTGGACGCACTCATCGATTACCCCGCGTTTCGACCAGCAATTCGGCCAGTTGGTTGACCGCCATGGCATACATCACGCTGCGATTGTAGCGGGTGATGGTGAAGAAGTTGGGCAAACCGAACCAGTATTCGTCACCTTCCGCGCCTTGCAGACGAAACGCCGTCACCGGCAAATCCTCGGCCAGCTTGTCTTCGCTGTTCCAGCCCAGCTCGCGCAGCTCGGCGACGTTCTTCACCGGGTCCAGGCCTTGCGTCAGACCTTCATCGACGCGAGCACCGCTGGCTTCGACGCGACTGGCGACCTGAGCACCGGCCTGCCAGCCGTGGCGCTTGAAATAGCTGGCAACACTGCCAATGGCATCGGTCGGGTTGCTCCAGATGTTGATATGACCGTCACCGTCGAAGTCCACGGCGTAAGCACGGAAACTGCTCGGCATGAACTGCGGCAGGCCCATGGCACCCGCGTAAGAGCCTTTTAGGGTGATCGGGTCGACCTGTTCCTCACGGGTCAGCAGCAGAAACTCACGCAGTTCCTTGCGGAAGAACGGCGCACGCGGCGGGTAATCGAAGGCCAGGGTCGACAGCGCATCCATCACCCGCCAGCTGCCGGTATTACCGCCGTAGAAGGTTTCCACGCCGATGATGGCGACGATGAACTGCGGCGGCACGCCGTACTCGGCTTCGGCCTTCTCCAGCGCCGCCTGGTTCTTGTTCCAGAACTCGACACCCTGGGCGATGCGCTTGTCGGTGATGAAGATCGGCCGATAGTCCTTCCAGGGTTTGACCTTTTCAGCCGGACGCGAAATGGCGTCGAGGATCGCCTGCTTGCGCTCCACCTCGGCAAACAGGCTGACCAGTTGCTCGCTGGCGAAGCCATAGTCGCGGGTCATTTCCTCGACGAACTCGGCTACCTGCGGCGAGCCGTCGTAATCGGCTGCCAGCGCCTGGGCGCTGGTGCCGAGCACGCCGGCGACGCCGGCTCCGATGAACGTACGAGCAGCCCAACTACGCAGAGAATGCATTGACTCAAAAACCCCCAAAATCAAACCTGAGCGATCCACTTTCTGTGAGTGTGGATCGCCATCAATATCCCGAAGCCTGACAACAGCGTGACCAGATGGGTTCCGCCGTAACTGATGAAGGGCAGCGGAACCCCAACCACCGGCAGCAGCCCGCTGACCATGCCGATGTTGACGAATACGTAGACGAAAAAGGTCATGGTCAGTGCCCCTGCCAGCAGCTTGCCGAACAGCGTCTGTGCCTGGGCGGTAATCACCAGGCCACGCGCCAGCAGCAGCAGATAGAGCAGCAGCAACAGGCAGACGCCGACCAGGCCGAACTCCTCCGCGAGCACGGCAATGATAAAGTCCGTGTGACTTTCCGGCAAAAAATCCAGGTGCGACTGGGTACCCAGCAGCCAGCCCTTGCCCAATACGCCGCCGGAACCGATGGCCGCCTTGGACTGGATGATGTTCCAGCCCGACCCCAGCGGATCGCTTTCCGGGTTGAGGAACGTCAGCACACGGCGCTTCTGGTAGTCGTGCATGACGAAGTACCACATGCCCACCGCGATCGGCACAACGGCAGCGGCGGCGCCGATGATCCAGCGCCACTGCAGGCCAGCCATGAACACCACGAAGGCGCCCGAGGCGAGAATCAGCAATGAGGTGCCCAGGTCCGGCTGTTTCAGGATCAGCACGAAAGGAATGCCGATCATCGTCAGGCTGACGACGATATGTTTGAAACGTGGCGGCAGGTTATGCCGTGACAGATACCAGGCGATGGTCATCGGCATGATGATTTTCATCAGCTCCGAGGGCTGGAAGCGGATCACGCCCGGGATATTGATCCAGCGTGTCGCTCCCATCGCCGTATGGCCCATCACCTCCACCGCAATCAGCAAGGCGACACCCGCCACGTAAGCAAGAGGCACCCAGCGCGCCATGAAGCGCGGGTCGAACTGGGCGATCACGACCACCGCAACCATGCCGAGACCGAAGGACGATGCCTGCCTGAGCAGCAGGTCGACATTCTTGCCACTGGCAGAGTAGAGAATGAACAGGCTGCCGGCACCCAGGATCAGCAGCAGCAACAGCAGCCAGCCATCGATGTGCATGCGCTGCAGCAGACTGGCGCGACGACGCAGTACGTCCTCATCGGACAGGGTCCGGTCGAAATTGCTGATCATCGCTGACTGACCTCGGCAGGCGTGGGCAACGCGAACTCGGCCTTGAGCTGACCGGTCTCCTTATCCAGCAGCCAGGCGTCCATCACCTGCTTGACCACGGGCGCAGCAACGCCAGAGCCTGACTCACCGTTCTCGACCATCACCGCCACGGCGATCTGCGGCTTCTGCGCAGGCGCGAAGCCAATGAACAGCGCATGGTCACGATGGCGCTCCTGTATCTTGTTACGGTCGTACTTCTCGCCCTGCTTGATCGCCACCACCTGCGCCGTGCCGCTCTTGCCGGCGATGCGATAGACGGCGCTGTCGCCGACCTTGCGCGCCGTCCCGCGGGCACCGTGCAGTACCTCTTCCATGCCATGGATGCCATAGTCCCAGAACTTGGGATCGCGCAGGACGATATCCGGGATCGGATTGGGGTCGACAGGCCGGCGGCCGTCGACGCTCTTGGCCAGGTGCGGACGAATCCACTTGCCGCGCGTGGCCATCAGCGCGGTGGCCTGCGCCAACTGCAGCGGCGTGGTCTGCATGTAACCCTGGCCGATGCCAAGAATCAGCGTCTCGCCCGGGTACCACGGCTGGCGATAACGCGCCCGCTTCCAGTCACGCGAAGGCATCAGGCCGGCGGTTTCCTCGAACATGTCCAGCGCCACGCGCTGCCCGAGGCCGAAACGGCTCATGTAGTCATGCATGCGGTCGACGCCCATCTTGTGCGCCAGATCGTAGAAATAGGTGTCATTGGAACGCGCAATGGCCAGGTTCAGATCGACCCAGCCGTCACCGTTGCGGTTCCAGTTGCGGTATTTGTGGCTGTGGTTGGGCAACTGATAGAAGCCGGGGTCGAACACCCGCGAAGTGGGGGTGACCACACCCGCATCGAGACCCGCCACGGCGACCATGGGCTTGATGGTCGACCCCGGCGGATAGAGACCGCGCAATACCCGGTTATACAAAGGCTGGTCGATGGAGTCGCGCAACTCACCATAGGCCTTGAAACTGATGCCGGTGACGAAAGGGTTGGGGTCGAAACTGGGCTGACTGACCATCGCCAACACTTCGCCGCTGTTCGGATCGATGGCCACCACGGCCCCACGGCGACCGCCAAGCGCATTCTCCGCAGCCTCCTGCAGCTTCACGTCGAGGCTGAGGACGATGTCCTTGCCCGGTTTCGGATCGACGCGGTTGAGCACACGCAGCACGCGACCACGGGCGTTGGTCTCGACCTCTTCGTAGCCGACTTCGCCGTGCAGTTCTTCCTCGTAGAAACGCTCGATACCGGTCTTGCCGATATGG
>CAMPIF010000471.1 GCA_946886245.1 Ectopseudomonas composti
GGCCGGCCAATGCCTGCAGTGCTTGCAGGCGTTCATCCAGGCAGCGCACGCCACGCCGCTGCAACCAGGCGCCGGTCAGCAGCAGGCAAACGTCGTTACCCGCTTCCTGCAACTCCAGGCAGGCCTGTTCCACGCCTGCTCTGGCGTAGAGTTCGAGGGCGAAATTCCACAGATCCTGCACGCGGCCTCCGGGGCGATTTGGTAGACTCCGCCGCCATTATGATCCGACTCCAGAACCTCACTCTACAGCGTGGCCCGCAGCGTCTTCTCGAAGGCGCCGAGCTGACCCTGCACGCCGGCCACAAGGCCGGCCTGATCGGTGCCAATGGCGCCGGCAAATCCAGCCTGTTCGCCCTGTTGCGCGGAGAGCTGACACCTGATGCCGGCGATTGCCTGCTGCCCGGTGACTGGCGCATCGCCCATATGCGCCAGGAGGTCGATACCCTCGATCGGCTGGCGGTGGATTACGTGCTCGACGGCGATCACAACCTGCGCCGCGTACAGGCCGATCTGGCGGCTGCCGAACAGGCACACGACGGCGCCGCCATCGCCCGCCTGCACAGCGAGCTGGACAGCGCCGATGGCTATACCGCCGATGCCCGCGCGCGCAAGCTGCTGGCCGGCCTGGGCTTCGAGAATGCGCAGATGGACCGCCGCGTCGGCGACTTCTCCGGCGGCTGGCGCATGCGCCTGAACCTGGCCCAGGCGCTGATGTGCCCGTCCGACCTGTTGCTGCTGGATGAACCGACCAACCACCTGGATCTGGATGCGATTCTCTGGCTGGAAGGTTGGCTGCAAAGCTACCCCGGCACCCTGTTGCTGATCTCCCACGACCGCGATTTTCTCGATGCCGTGGTCGATCACGTCGCCCATGTCGAGCAGCGCAAGCTGACGCTGTACCGTGGTGGCTATACGGCCTTCGAGCGTACCCGTGCCGAGCGTCTGGCCCAGCAGCAACAGGCCTACGAGAAGCAGCAGGCGCAACGCGCCCACATGGAAAAATACATCGCCCGCTTCAAGGCCCAGGCCACCAAGGCGCGTCAGGCACAGAGCCGGATCAAGGCCCTGGAACGCATGGAGGAGCTGAGCGCGGCGCATGTCGACTCGCCGTTCGACTTCGTCTTCCGCGAGGCCGAGAAGATCTCCACGCCACTGCTCAGCCTCAGCGAAGGTCGCCTCGGTTATGGCGACAAGACCGTATTGCAGCAGGTCAAGCTGAGCCTGGTGCCGGGCGCGCGCATCGGCCTGCTCGGCCCCAACGGCGCGGGCAAGTCGACGCTGATCAAGAACCTCTCGGCCGAACTGCAGCCGCTGAGCGGCAGCCTGACCCGTGGCGAGAACCTGGTGATCGGCTATTTCGCCCAGCATCAACTCGATGCGCTGGACGACAAGGCCAGCCCGCTGCTGCACCTGCAGCGTCTGGCACCGAGCGAGCGCGAGCAGACCTTGCGCGACTTCCTTGGTGGCTTCGACTTCCGTGGCCCGCGTTGCGACGAGCCGGTGGTGAATTTCTCCGGTGGCGAGAAGGCGCGTCTGGCCCTGGCGCTGATCGCCTGGGGCAAGCCCAATCTGCTGCTGCTCGACGAACCAACCAACCACCTGGATCTGGAGATGCGCCTGGCGCTGACCATGGCCCTTCAGGAGTTCGCGGGCGCCGTAGTGGTGGTCTCGCACGATCGCCATCTGCTCAAGAGCACCACCGACGAGTTCCTGCTGGTTGCTGAAGGGCGCGTGGTGCCGTTCGACGGCGACCTCGATGACTATGCGCGCTGGCTGGTCGACTACCGTCAGCGCCAGGCAACGCCCAGCGCACCGGCCGAAGGCGCGGCGGACAAGACCGACAAGCGCGCCCAGCGCCAGGCTGCCGCCACGCTGCGCCAGCAACTGGCGCCGCACAGGAAGCAGGCCGACAAGCTCGAACAGGAGCTGGGCAAGGTGCAGGAAAAGCTCGCCGCCGTGGAAGCCCAACTGGGCGACAGCGGTCTGTACGAGTCCGCGCGCAAGGACGAACTGCGCCAGCGTCTGGCTGAACAGGCGCAGCTCAAGGCCCGCGAGGCCGAACTGGAGGAGGCCTGGCTGGTGGCGCTGGAAACCCTGGAGGCATTGCAGCAGCAACTGGAGGAAGCCGAGTAATGGAACAGCTTGAACTGTTGGCGGCCTGGCGCGACCCGCTGATTCGTAGCGGCCAGGTGTTGCTGATCATCCTGCTGGCCTGGCTCGCCCAGCGCATTCTTACCCGCGCCATCAGTCGCCTTGGGGCGCGCTACAGCCTGTTGCCGGCCGAAGTGCTGCAGCCGCTGCGGGGTCTGGTGCGCTGGCTGATCATGGGCAGCGCGCTGCTCATGGTGCTGGAGCGCCTGGGGGTTTCGGCGACGGTGTTGTGGACGGCGCTGACCGGTTTCACCGCTGTCGCCGCGGTGGCGTTCTTCGCCATCTGGAGCGTGCTGTCGAACATGTTCTGCGCGCTGCTGATTTTCACCATGGGGCCGTTTCGCCTGGGGGATACCGTCGAGGTCATCGAAAGCGCCGACAAGCCGGGCGTGAAAGGGAAGGTGATCTCCATCAACCTGTTCTACACCACCCTGCAGGATCTCAGTGAGGAGGCTGTCGGCGCCGTGTTGCAGGTGCCCAACAGCCTGTTCTTCCAGAAGTCGGTGCGCCGCTGGCGCTGACCGGCTGGTCGAGGCGCTGGAGCAGGAGTAGGCTGTGCTGCTATTCCCCTGAATTCAGCTTCTCGAGGTACGCATCATGGCATTGGAAACCTGGCTCGCTTTCTTCGTCGCCTGCTGGGTGATCAGCCTGTCGCCGGGTGCCGGTGCCGTGGCCTCGATGTCTGCCGGTATGCAGTACGGCTTCTTGCGCGGTTACTGGAACGCGCTCGGCTTGCAGCTCGGTCTGGCGTTGCAGATCGCCATCGTCGCTGCGGGCGTGGGCGCCATTCTTGCCACCTCGGCCCTGGCCTTCAGCCTGATCAAGTGGTTCGGCGTGGCCTATCTGGTGTTCCTCGCTTACAAGCAGTGGGTCGCGTTGCCCAGCGACCTGGATACTGGCACGGCCGAGCGTCCTATCGGCCGCCCGCTGGCTCTGGTGTTGCGCGGCTTTCTGGTCAACTTCAGCAACCCCAAGGCCATCGTCTTCATGCTCGCGGTGCTGCCGCAGTTCATCGATCCGCATGCGCCGCTGGTGGCGCAGTATCTGGTGATGGGCGTGACCATGATCATCGTGGATCTGATCGTCATGGCCGGCTACACGGGCCTCGCCTCGCGCGTCCTGCGCCTGCTGCGCACTCCCCGCCAGCAGCGGGTGATGAATCGCAGTTTTGCCGCGCTGTTCGCCGCCGCTGCGGGCTTGCTGGCGACCGTCAAGCGCGCGGCAGTCTGAGTCTCGTTCGCTATCGTTGAACGCTGGCCGATGGCCTTTGCCAGGGATGTCGTGAAACAGTCATTCATCGTCACTCCCGCGGAAGCGGGAGTCCGGGTGCTTCGCAGGTTCTGGATGTCCGTCCGTGCGGGCTGGGTGGTCTTTGAGGTGCTGTTCAGCTGATTGTTACCAAATATTTCATATTCTCCTTGTGCTTGATCGTTAGGCCGGCAACAATTTAATGCCACCCATTCTCGTTTGGGATGCATTGATGATCCGCTTTCGTTTCCCCCTTTCCTGGCTGATGTTGCCGTTGCTGGCCTGCCTCAGTCTTCTCGCCGTTGGCGAGCCTCTCGAGGGTGCCGCACAGGCACTGCACCTGATCGGTTACATCGGCGCTGATTACCCGGCCACCGTCGCGGGCGGCCAGGTCGTCGATG
>CAMPIF010000472.1 GCA_946886245.1 Ectopseudomonas composti
GCTACACCATGGTCTACGGCATCATCGGCATGATCAACTTCGCCCACGGCGAGGTTTACATGATTGGCTCGTACGTAGCCTTCACCGTTATCGCCGGCCTCGCCATGTTCGGCCTGGAAGCCGTGCCCTTCGTGATGATCGCGGCCTTCGCGGCCACCATGATCGTCACCAGTGCCTACGGCTACAGCATCGAACGGGTGGCCTATCGCCCCTTGCGCGGCGGCAACCGCCTGATCCCGCTGATCTCCGCGATCGGCATGTCGATCTTCCTGCAGAATGCCGTGTTGCTCTCGCAGGACTCCAAGGACAAGGCCATTCCCAGCCTGCTGCCCGGCAATTTCGTCTTCGGTGAAAGCACAGCCAGCGGCGTGGTGGTGTCCTACATGCAGGTGCTGATCTTCATCGTCACCTTCGTCACCATGATCGGTCTGACCCTGTTCATCTCCCGTTCGCGCCTGGGCCGTGCCTGCCGTGCCTGCGCAGAAGACCTGAAGATGGCCAACCTGCTCGGCATCAACACCAACAACATCATCGCCCTGACCTTCGTCATCGGCGCCACCCTGGCCGCCGTCGCCGCGGTGCTGCTGGGCATGCAATACGGCGTGATCAACCCGCACCTGGGCTTCCTTGCGGGGATCAAGGCGTTCACCGCCGCGGTACTCGGCGGCATCGGCAGTATTCCGGGTGCGGTGCTCGGCGGTCTGGTACTGGGCGTGGCCGAAGCCTTCGGCGCCGACATCTTCGGCGACCAGTACAAGGACGTCGTGGCGTTCAGCCTGCTGGTGCTGGTGCTGCTGTTCCGCCCGACCGGCATCCTCGGCCGTCCGGAGGTTGAAAAAGTATGAGTTCGGTCATGACGAAAAATCTCAAGACAGCCATTTTCAGCGCCCTGCTGGTGGTGGCGGTGGCCTACCCTGTGCTGGGCCTGAAGCTGTCCACCATCGGCATCAAGCTGCAAGTCGAGGGTGCCAGCCCCGCAATTCTCTGGAGCATCGCCGCGTGCGCGATCGCGATGTTCTTCCGGCAACTGTTTCGTGGCCATTTCACTGCAGCGTGGAGCCAGGTACCGAAACTGCCGAGCATGCCGGGCAAAGCCAGCGAATTGCTGACGGAGCCCTCGACCCAGCGCTGGATCGTTCTCGGCCTGGTGCTGGTGGCCCTGGTATGGCCATTCTTCGGCTCGCGCGGCGCGGTGGATATCGCCACCCTGATCCTGATCTACGTGATGCTCGGCCTCGGCCTGAACATCGTGGTTGGCCTCGCCGGCTTGCTCGATCTCGGCTACGTGGCCTTCTACGCGGTCGGCGCTTACAGCTATGCGCTGCTGTCGTTCTACTTCGGCCTGAGTTTCTGGATCTGCCTGCCGATCGCCGGCCTGATGGCCGCGACCTTCGGTTTCCTGCTCGGTTTCCCGGTGCTGCGCCTGCGCGGTGACTACCTGGCGATCGTGACCCTGGGCTTCGGCGAGATCATCCGCATTCTGCTGCGTAACCTCACCGAACTGACCGGTGGCCCGAACGGCCTGAGTATCGCCAACGAGAACAAGCCGACCCTGTTCGGTCTGTCCTTCGAGCGCCGCGTGCCGGCCGACATGCCGACCTTCCATGGCTACTTCGAAATCGCCTACAACTCGCAGTACAAGGTGATCTTCCTCTACCTGATCGCCCTGCTGCTGGTGCTGCTGACCCTGTTCCTGGTCAACCGCCTGCTGCGCATGCCGATCGGGCGTGCCTGGGAAGCCCTGCGTGAAGACGAGATCGCCTGCCGCGCGCTGGGCCTGAACCCCACCGTGATCAAGCTTTCGGCCTTCACCATCGGTGCCAGCCTGGCCGGTTTCGCCGGTAGCTTCTTCGCTGCGCGCGGCTTGGTGTCACCGGAGTCGTTCACCTTCATCGAGTCGGCGATCATCCTCGCCATCGTCGTGCTGGGCGGCATGGGCTCACAGCTTGGGGTGATTCTAGCCGCCATAGTGATGATCCTGCTGCCAGAACTGATGCGTGAGTTCAGCGAGTACCGCATGCTGATGTTCGGCGCCTTGATGGTGCTGATGATGATCTGGCGTCCGCAGGGCCTGCTGCCCATGCAACGTCCCCACCTGGAGCTGAAGCGATGAGCCGCCCGATTCTCGAAGTAAGCGGCCTGACCATGCGCTTCGGCGGCCTCCTGGCCGTCAACGGGGTAGGCCTGACCGTACATGAAAAGCAGGTGGTCTCCATGATCGGCCCCAACGGCGCCGGCAAGACCACGGTGTTCAACTGCCTGACCGGCTTCTACCAGCCCACCGACGGCAAGATCCTGCTCGACGGCGAACCGATCCAGGGCCTACCCGGCCACAAGATCGCCCGCAAGGGCGTGGTGCGCACCTTCCAGAACGTGCGTCTGTTCAAGGACATGACGGCGGTGGAAAACCTGCTGATCGCCCAGCATCGCCATCTCAACACCAGCTACCTGGCGGGTCTGTTCAAGACCTCGGCATTCCGCCGCAGCGAGCGCGAGGCCATGGACTACGCCGCCCACTGGCTGGAACAGGTCGACCTGGTGGATTTCGCCAACCGTGAGGCGGGCACCCTGGCCTACGGTCAGCAGCGTCGTCTGGAAATCGCCCGCTGCATGATGACGCGCCCGAGCATCCTCATGCTCGACGAGCCGGCCGCCGGTCTCAACCCGCGTGAAACCGAAGACCTGAAAGCCCTGATCAGCGTGCTGCGTGACGAGCACAATGTCACCGTGCTGCTGATCGAGCACGACATGAAGCTGGTGATGAGCATTTCCGACCACATCTACGTGATCAACCAGGGCACTCCCCTGGCCGACGGCACGCCGGACGACATCCGCAACAACCCGGACGTGATCAAAGCCTATCTGGGGGAGGCGTAATCCATGCTGAGCTTCAACAACGTCTCAACCTTCTACGGCAAGATCCAGGCCCTGCACGACGTCAGCATCGAAGTGCAGAAAGGCGAGATCGTCACCCTGATCGGCGCCAACGGTGCCGGCAAGTCGACGCTGCTCATGACCCTGTGCGGCAACCCGCGCGCCACCAGCGGCAGCATCCGCTATCTGGGTGAAGAGCTGGTGGGCATGGATACCCCGGAGATCATGCGCAAGAGCATCGCCATCGTGCCGGAAGGCCGTCGCGTGTTCGCCCGCCTGACCGTCGAGGAAAACCTGGCCATGGGCGGCTTCTTCGGTGACAAGGCGGACAATCAGGAGCAACTGGACAAGGTCCTGCACCTGTTCCCGCGCCTGAAGGAGCGCTTCGCCCAGCGCGCCGGCACCATGAGCGGCGGCGAGCAGCAGATGCTGGCCATCGGTCGTGCCTTGATGAGCAAGCCCAACCTGCTGCTGCTCGATGAGCCGTCGCTGGGTCTGGCGCCGATCATCATCCAGCAGATCTTCGACATCATCGAGCAACTGCGCAAGGACGGCGTGACCGTGTTCCTGGTCGAGCAGAACGCCAATCAGGCGCTGAAGCTGGCCGATCGCGGCTACGTGCTGGAGAACGGCCACATCGTCATGCGCGGCAGCGGTGAAGAGCTGCTCAACGACCCCAAGGTGCGCGACGCCTACCTCGGCGGCTAAGCGCAACCTGCGACATCGGAACCGCCCTTCGGGGCGGTTTTTTATTGGTTATTCCTATTTGGATGCTTTTGACACTGGACTGGAAAGTGCGTGTGTTCTTTTGCGTTATTTATATTCTGGTAAAGATCGTTAGCGTGTCGATCTCTCGTCTTGGTTTCGCCCCTTACGGGCGAGTCACTTTCTCTTGCTTGCCCAAGAGAAAGTAA
>CAMPIF010000473.1 GCA_946886245.1 Ectopseudomonas composti
CCTATACCACGCTGCTGCTGCACTACGACCTGTGCCAGCTCGACAGCGAGCAGGCGCGCGCGAAGGTCGCCGAAGCGCTCGATGGCTTGCAGCCTGCCGATCTGCAAGGCGGCCGCGAGCATCAGTTGCCCACCTGGTACGACCGCAGCGTCGGCCCTGAGCTGCAACTGCTGGCCCGGCGCAGCGGGCTCAGTGAGGCCGAGGTGATCGCCCGGCACAGCGGCCATGCCTATCAGGTATTCGCCCTGGGTTTCGCGCCCGGCTTCGCCTTCATGGGCCTGGTCGAGGAAATCCTCGCCGCGCCGCGCCTGAGCACGCCGCGCAAGCGCATCGCCGCCGGCAGCGTCGGCATCGCCGAACGGCAGACGGCCGCCTACCCGGTGGTTTCGCCCGGTGGCTGGAACCTGATCGGGCGCACGCCGAGTCGCCTGTTCGGCAGCGACATCGAAGGCTACAGCCTGCTGCAACCCGGTGATCGTGTGCGCTTCGTGCCCATCGAACGCGACGAATTCATCCGCCTGGGCGGCGACGACAGCCCGCTGGAGGCCAGCCAATGAGCACTATCGACGCCGGCCTGCGCGTATTGCGCAGCAGCCCTTTCATTCAACTGCAGGATGGTGGCCGTTTCGGCGTGCGCCACCTCGGCGTGACCCAGTGCGGAGCCCTGGACTGGATCGCCCATCGCTGGGCCAACTGGTTGCTGGGCAACCCGCTGACTGCCGCTGTGGTGGAGATCACCCTGGGCAATGCCGATTTCGAATGCAGCCGCGACGCCACCCTGGCACTGACCGGTGCCGACCTCGGTGCGCGGCTGGACGACCAACCGCTGGCGCCCTGGCGCAGCTTCGAAGTGCGCAAGGGCCAGCGCCTGAGTTTCGCCCAGCCGCGCCAGGGCGCCCGCGCCTATCTGGCAGCGCCGGGTGGATTTGAGGCGCCGCTGGTGCTGGGCAGCTGCGCCAGCATGCTGCGCGAAGGCCTTGGCGGCCTGCAGGGTGATGGCCGCGCCATCGCTGTGGGCGATTTGCTGGACTGGACCGGCAGCACCAGTGCAACGCGACAGATGCCCGCCGCGTTCATCCCCGAGTACCAGGATGCGCCGCGTCTGCAGTTGGTGCTGGGTGCACAGATCGGCGACTTCCGTGGCCAGAGTCTGTTCGATGCCTTCAACAGCCCATGGCTGATCGACCAGCGCGCCGACCGCATGGGCATTCGTCTCAACGGCCCACAGCTGCAATGCCAGCGTGGCTCGATGATCTCCGAAGGTATCCCGTTGGGCGCCGTGCAAGTGCCGCCGGATGGCCAACCGATCATCCTGCTCAACGACCGCCAGACCATCGGCGGCTACCCGCGCCTCGGCGCGCTGACGCCACAGGCCGTGGCTCGGCTGGCACAATGCCTGCCGGGGCAGACCCTGCAGTTTGCGCCCACCACCCAGGACAGCGCCCTGCTTGCCCAGCGCCGGCTCCTGGCGCAGTGGCAATAGCGTCGCACTCGGCTATATGACCCGTCCTCGTCAAGGGCGGGCATTTCGACGTTGGCGACATCCCTCGCATTTCTGTTGCCAGACTGTTCATGCCCCGCGCCGCAGATAGCGGCCGAAGCGGCAAATGCATTAAAGTCGGCGGTCTGCACGCGCGGCCGTGAAAAGCCCCGCCCATCCGCCAGAAGAGCCCGACGATGGAACACCGTGAAGCGCTGCTCGCGTTACGCCAATTTCTCTCCACTCAGATTCTCGGTCAGGAAAGGCTCATCGAGCGTTTGCTGATCGCGCTGCTCGCCGACGGCCATTTGCTGGTCGAAGGCGCCCCCGGCCTGGCCAAGACCAAGGCGATCAAGGAGCTGGCCGAAGGCATCGAGGGCGAGTTCCATCGCATCCAGTTCACCCCCGACCTGCTGCCGGCGGACATCACCGGCACCGAGATCTATCGTCCGGAAACCGGCAGCTTCGTATTCCAGCAGGGGCCGATCTTCCACAATCTGGTGCTGGCCGACGAGATCAACCGCGCCCCGGCCAAGGTGCAATCGGCGCTGCTCGAAGCCATGGCCGAGCGCCAGGTCTCGGTAGGCCGCAGCACCTACGACCTGTCGCCGCTGTTTCTGGTCATGGCCACGCAGAACCCGATCGAGCAGGAAGGCACCTACCCGCTGCCGGAAGCGCAGCTCGACCGCTTCCTGATGCACGTGAAGATCGGTTTTCCCGATGCGGCGGTGGAGCGCAAGATCCTCGCCCAGGCCCGTGGCGATGCGCTCAACGGTGAGGCCAAGCCCGAGCACCGGGTCAGCCAGCAGGCGGTGTTCGCCGCGCGCAAGGAAATCCTCGGCCTGTACATGGCCGATGCCGTGGAGGAATACCTGGTGCAACTGGTCATGGCCAGCCGCACGCCGGCCAAGTTCGATGCCGAGCTGGCCGACTGGATCGCCTATGGCGCCAGCCCGCGCGGCTCCATTGCCCTCGACCGCTGCGCCCGCGCCCACGCCTGGCTGGCCGGACGCGACTTCGTCAGCCCCGAGGATATTCAGGCGGTGCTGTTCGACGTGCTGCGCCATCGCATCATCCTGTCCTTCGAGGCGGAAGCCTCGGGCGTCGATCAGGACCGCGTGATCCAGCGCATCCTCGACGTGGTGGCGGTGGCTTGATGCAGCCGCGCCCCATGCGCCTGTCCCACGTAGCCCGGATGCAATCCGGGGCTGATCACGCTGCCTCCCCGGATTGCATCCGGGCTACGGGCTGAAGCCCATGCAAAACCCCGCCAGCCAACCCGGCATCCATATCGCCCTCGGCGAGCTGATAGACATGCGCCACAAGGTGCATGAGGTGCCGCTGTTCTCGACACCGGCGCGGCGCAGCCCGTTGATCGGCCTGCACCACTCCAAGCTGCGCGGCCGCGGCGTGGACTTCGACCAGGTGCGCGTTTACCAGCCGGGCGACGACGTGCGCACCATCGACTGGCGCGTCACCGCACGCACCCAGGAGCCGCACACCAAGCTGTTCCACGAAGAGCGCGAACGCCCCATCTTCATCATCGCCGAGCAGAGCCAGCGCCTGTTCTTCGGCTCCGGCCAGTGCTTCAAGTCAGTGCTGGCCGCACGCGCCGCCGCGCTGATCGGCTGGGCCGCGCTGGGCCATAACGACCGCATCGGCGGCCTGGTGTTCGCCGATAACGACCATCACGAAGTCAAACCAAGGCGCAGCAAGCAGAGCCTGCTGCAACTGCTCAACCTGCTGGCACGCGCCAACCAGGCGCTCGGCCCGGAGAGCCAGGCCAACACCGGCCGCGACAACTTCGGCCTGGCCCTGCGTCGCGCTCGCGAAGTCCTGCGCCCGGGTAGCCTGGTGATCGTGCTGTGCGATGAGCGCGCCCTCAGCGACAACGCCGAGCAGCAGTTGACGCTGCTCGCGCGCCATACCGATCTGCTGCTGCTGCCGCTGTCCGATCCGCTCGATCACGCCCTGCCGGCCGCCGGCCTGCTGCGCTTCACCCAGAACGGCGCACAGCTGGAGCTCGACAGCCACAACGCGGACCTGCGCCAGGCCTATCGCGCCCAGGCCCAGGCCCGCGAAGCACGCTGGCAGCGCCTGACGCAGAAGCTCGGCGTGCCGCTGCTGCCGCTGAGCACCCAGTTCGAACTGGTCGAGCAATTGCAGGAACAGCTCAGCACCCTGCATTCGAGAAAGTCCCTATGAACCCCATCGACCAGTTGCAGCCGCTGATCGATCCGCCCGCCGTGCTCTGGTGGCCGCCGGCTCCGGGCTGGTGGTTGCTGGCCGTGCTGCTGCCACTGCTCGG
>CAMPIF010000474.1 GCA_946886245.1 Ectopseudomonas composti
GCCCATTCGGCCAGCTGACGCAGGTAGCTCGGAGGCAGCGCTACCACGCTGATGCCCTCGGCGATCAGGCAGTCATAGGTCTGCTGCACGCTCCACAGTTGCTGGTCGCGGATCACCACGCGCGCACCATGACTCAGCGGTGTGAGCCAGCGCTCGTGGGCACCGTCGAAGCTGACCGAGAGAAAATGCAGCTCGCGATCACCCTCTGTCAGCTCATAGCGCTCGCCAATCGCCTGGCAATGCAGGGCGATGGCGCCGTGGGCCACCGCCACGCCTTTGGGCTTGCCGGTGGAGCCGGAGGTGTAGATCAGATAAGCCAGTTGCTCGGGATGAATCGCTACCTCGGGCGCTTCTGACGATTCGCCGCTCAGCTGCAGATGATCGAGGTCGAGCACCTCGATACCGGCCACCTCGGGCAGACGTGGCAAGGCCGCCTGGTGGCTCAGCAGCAGCTTCACCCCGGCGTCTTCGAGCATGTAGCGCAGGCGTTCGCCGGGATAATCCGGGTCCAGCGGCACATAGGCGCCGCCAGCCTTGAGTACTGCCAGCAGGGCAACGAACAGCTCGATGCCACGTTCCAGGGCCACGCCGACGCGCACCTCGGCTTCGACACCACGGGCGATCAGTTGGTGGGCCAGGCGATTGGCGCGAGCTTCCAGCTCGGCGAAGCTCAGGCGCTGCTGGCCATGCACCAGGGCAATGGCCGTCGGGCGCAGGCGTGCCTGTTCGGCAATCCGTTCTGGCAATAGCTGAATGGTGCTCGGAAGCGGTTCTGGATCGTTCCAGGCCTCCACTTCGGACACTTCGGTTGCGCCCAGCAAGGGCAATTCACCGATACAACGCTGCGCATCAACGCACAGGGCGTGCAGAAGCTGTTCGAACTGGCGACTCATGCCGGTGATCTGCCGGTCGCTGAAATGCGCGCGCTGATAATGCCAGTGCACCTGCAGTTCGTTGCCGGCCATCACCGCCAGGCTCAGCGGGTAATGGGTCTGCTCGTGCGCCTGCAGGTTGGAGAAGCGCAAGCCACCCTCCTGCCCCTGCAGCACCTGATCCACCGGGTAGTTCTCGAACACCAGCAGGCTGTCGAACAGCTCGCGCCCGGCATGGCCGGCCAGTTGCTGCAAGCGGAACAGCGGCACCTGCTCGTGCTCGCGCAACGCCAGGTTGTGCGCCTGCAGCGCGTCGAGCCAGTCACCGACAGGCTCATGTGGCTGCGGAGCCTGCACCACCGGCAGGGTATTGATGAACAGGCCAAGCATGTGTTCGATACCCGCCACACTCGCCGGCCGCCCCGCTACGGTGGCGCCGAAGGCCACCTGGCGGCGCCCGCAATAACGCTGCAGGAGCAGCGTCCAGGCCGCCTGGATCAGGGTATTGAGGGTGATGCGTCGAGCCTTGGCGAAGGCTTCGAGTTCGCCGCGCGGCAGGTTCAGGACATGCACACCGCTGCCGCTGGCAGGCAGCTCGCTGCGCAGGCTGCCGGCCAGTAGCGTCGGCTCATCGAAGCCCTGCAGCTGCTCACGCCAGAACGCCTCACTGCCGGCGATATCCTGGCGTTGCAGCCAGGCCAGGTAATCCGGGTAATGCCCGGCCTCCTGCGCACCGCCCTCGCCACGCGTGTCCTGCAGCACCTGCGCCAGCAGCGCGGCACTGCTCCAGCCGTCGAGCAGGATATGGTGCAGCGTCCAGATCAGTTGATGACGCCCTTCCCCCAGGCGTACCAGCACCAGGCGCATCAGCGGCGGCTGCGTCAGGTCGAATGGCGTCTCGCGCTCCTCGCGCAGCAGTGCTTGCAGGTCGAGGTCGCTTCCATCCAGTTCGCGAATCGCCAGCTGCGCCTCGCGCTGCACCAGCTGCACCGCCTGGTGATCGGCGCCCAGGCGCAGGAAGGCTCCGCGCAGCAGCGGATGGCGCTGCAGCGCAGCCGCCCAGGCGGCCTTGAAGCGCGCCACCGGCAAGCCCTCGACCTCCAGGCTGAGCTGATTGACGTAGGCGCCATCGGCCGCCTGCAGTTCGCTGTGGAACAGCAGCCCCTGCTGCATCGGCGTCAGCGGATAGATGTCCTCGATCTGCCGAGCCGGCAGCGGCAGGCTGTCGAGATCGGCCTGGCCGAGCGGCACGAAGGGGAAATCGCTGGGGGTGACAGCCGCCTGTGTACGGCAGTGCTGCACCAGCTCGACCAGCGCGCGGCGGTACGCCTCGAGCAGCTCGACGATGCGTTCGCGGGCGAAGCGCTCATGGCTGAAGGTGCAGGTGAAGTGCAGGCAGCCGCCCGTGACGCGACCGTCCAGGGCCAGGGCACAGGCCAGCGGCGCGCTGGCGTCGCGTTGCGCGCCGGACGCTTCCTCAGCCAGGTCGAACAGCTGCCCGCTTGCCTGCATGCGCCCCAGGTAGTTGAACAGCAGCGCGTCATCCAGTGCGGGCAGGTCATCGCCCTGCAGGTATTTCAACAGGCCGTAACCGATGCCACCGCGCGGCACCTGACGCAGATTCTCCTTGCTGCCCTTGAGGGTCGCATCCCAGTCATCACGGGCCTGCAGCAACAGCGGGTAGAGGCTGGTGAACCAGCCCAGGGTCTGGCTCAGGTCCAGATCTTCGAACAACGCTTCGCGGCCATGGCCTTCGAGGGCGACCAGGGTTTGCGCCTGCCCGCTCCAATCACGCAGGGCATGGGCCAGCGCACTGAGCAGCAGGTCGTTGATCTGCGTGCGGTACGCCGCCGGTGCCTGTGTCAGCAGCGCCTCGGTGGTGGCAGGATCGAGCTGCACCTGCAACTGCTCGGCGCAGGCCATCAGGTTGCACCCTTGCGGGTGCTCGCAGGGCAGCCCGCGATCAGCCGGCAGCGCCTGCCAGTACGCGCGTTCGGCGGCCACGTCGGGGCTGGATGCAGAGGCCGCCAGGGGCTCGCGCCAGCTCTGCCAGGCACTGCTCTTGCGCCCCAGATCGGCAGCGGCGCCCGCCGCCAACTGCGCGTAGGCACGCTGCAGGTCATCGAGCAGGATGCGCCAGGAAACGCCATCGATCGCCAGGTGGTGGACCACCAGCAACAGCCGCTCGCCACCTTCGTGCAACTGCACCAGCACGGCGCGCAACAGCGGGCCACGGCTCAGGTCGAGGCTGGCCTGCACCTCATCGCACAGCGCGCTCAGCTCGTCCAGGCTGCAGCGCTCGACGCGCAGCTCGAGCGTTTCGACCTCGGCCGCATAGCGCTGGCGCCAGCTGTCGCCCTGCTGCTGGAAACGCAGGCGCAGGGCATCGTGTTGCGCCAGCACGGCCTGCAGGGCAGCGTTGAGGCGCTGCGGCTGCAGCGGCTCGCGCGCGCTGAGCAGCACGGACTGGTTCCAGTGCTGACGATTGTTCATCGGCTGGGCGAAGAACCAGTGCTGGATCGGCGTCAGCGGGATGTCGCGCTGACTGTCGATGATGCAGCTCGGCGCCTCGGCGCTGCGGGTTGCGACCTGGGCCAGTTCGGCGATGCTCTGCCGCTCGAACAGCTGCCGTGGCGTCAGCTCGATGCCCTGACGGCGGGCCCGGGCAATGATCTGCAGGCTGAGAATGGAATCGCCACCCAGCTCGAAGAAGTTGTCATCGCGCCCTACCCGCTCCACACCCAGCAGTTCCTGCCAGATGGCTGCCAGCTGGCTTTCGGTTCCCGCACGCGGCGCCTGGTAGTCGCGCTGGATGCGTTGCGGTTCGGGCAGCGCCTTGCGTTCCAGCTTGCCGTTGGGCGACAGCGGCAGGCGCTCCA
>CAMPIF010000475.1 GCA_946886245.1 Ectopseudomonas composti
ATTACCAGGAGCGCCTGCAAACCCAGCAGCAATGGGTCGAGCAGGCGCAGCGCAGTCAGGACGCGCCCGGCGTGTTGCTGTTGCTCGGGCATGCCGGTGGCAGCCCGCTGGTTGGCGGTGTCGACACCGCTGCCGACTGGCTGATCCGTCGTGCCGGCGGACGCAATCTGGCCAGTCACAATGGTTACAAGGCGTTGTCCAGCGAAGCGCTGCTGGCGCTCGACCCGCAGGTCGTGGTGGTGGCTGATCGCGCATTGCAGGGGGACGCGGCCAGGCAGGCCCTGCTGCAGCACAACCCTGCCTTGGCCGGTACCCGCGCGGCGCGCGAGGGACGTTTGCTGGCGCTGGACCCGACCCTGCTGGTCGGCGGTCTTGGGCCGCGCGTGCCGGATGGGCTGGCGATGCTCGCCGCAGGCTTTTATCCTGCCAGCCAACCCCTGACTGCCGAAGCCAAGCGCGAGCCATGACCTCACCTTTTTCGACGCGCCCATTGTTCATCACACTGGGCCTGTTGCTCGTGCTCGTGCTGTGGCTCTCGCTGGCGCTCGGGCCGGTCAGCCTGCCATTGGGCGATACCATGCGTGCTGCGTTGCGTGTGCTGGGCCTGCCTCTCGCGGCGGACGCATCGGTACAGCAGGCGGAATTGATCCTGTCGCAGATCCGCATGCCGCGTACCTTGCTTGGGCTGGCCGTAGGCATGGTGCTGGCGCTCTGTGGCGTGGCGATGCAGGGGTTGTTTCGCAATCCACTGGCCGACCCCGGTCTGGTCGGTGTCTCCAGCGGCGCCGCGCTGGGCGCTGCGATGGCCATTGTCGGCGGCGCCGCGTTCGGCGGCTTGCCGGAAGCCTTCGCACCCTATTTGTTGTCGGCCTGTGCCTTCGTCGGTGGCTTGCTGGTGACGGCGCTGGTCTACCGTCTGGGCCGGCGTGACGGGCAGACCAATGTGGCAACCATGCTCCTGGCAGGCATCGCATTGACCGCGCTGGCAGGTGCTGCCATCGGTCTGTTCACCTACCTGGCGGACGATGCGACCCTGCGCACCCTGACCTTCTGGAACCTGGGCAGCCTCAATGGCGCCAGTTACGCACGGCTCTGGCCGTTGTTGCTGGCCACGCTGGCCGTTGCGCTGTGGTTGCCGCGACGGGCGCGTGCGTTGAATGCCTTGCTGCTGGGCGAGTCGGAGGCGCGCCACCTTGGTTTCGATGTGGAGCGCCTCAAGCGCGAGCTGGTCTTCTGCACCGCCCTGGGCGTGGGCGCGGCGGTGGCTGCCGCCGGCCTGATCGGCTTCATTGGCCTGGTAGTACCGCACCTGATGCGTTTGCTGGTGGGGCCTGACCATCGCCTGTTGCTCCCAGCATCCGCACTGGCTGGCGCGAGCCTGCTGCTGCTGGCCGATCTTGTCGCGCGCCTGGCGCTGGCCCCTGCGGAGTTGCCGATCGGCATTGTCACGGCGCTGATTGGTGCGCCGTTCTTTCTTTATCTGCTGGTGCGGGGGCGAAGCTGATGCTGCGGGTTGAACAGCTGGAAGTCCGCCGCGGCCAGGGCGTGGTGCTCAGTGGCATCGATCTGCAGTTGCACCCCGGCGAAGTGCTGGGTGTGCTGGGGCCCAACGGTGCGGGCAAGAGCACCTTGCTGGCGGCGATGACCGGCGAGCTGTCGGCCAGCGCCGGGCGGGTGACGCTGGATCAGCGCGCGCTCGATGACTGGGCCGGGCCGGAGCGGGCCAGGCGTCTGGCCGTGTTGCCGCAGACTTCCAGTCTGAATTTCGCCTTTCGTGTCGAGGAAGTGGTCGCCATGGGCCGCCTGCCGCATGACAGCGGGCGCGTGCGCGACGCGCAGATCGTGCAGCAGGCGTTGCTGGCAGCCGATGCTGTTCACCTGGCGGGGCGCAGCTATCTTGCCCTGTCTGGTGGCGAGCGTCAGCGCGTGCACCTGGCGCGGGTGCTGGCGCAGCTGTGGCCGGGTGGCCAAGGGCAGACCCTGCTGCTCGATGAGCCGACCTCGATGCTCGATCCGCTGCATCAGCACACCTGCCTGCAGGCGGTTCGCCGTCTGGCCGAGTCCGGCGCGGCGGTACTGGTGATCCTCCATGATCTCAATCTGGCCGCGCGTTACTGTGACCGCCTGTTGCTGCTGGAACAGGGCCGGGCGCATGCGCTGGGTACCCCTGCCGAAGTATTGCGGGCCGAGCCCCTGCAGGCCGTGTTCGGTCTGGAAGTGCTGGTGCAGACTCATCCCGAACGCGGCCACCCGCTGATCGTCGCGCGCTGAATCTTGGAGACCCCGATGCGAGTCGTTCTGTTGAGCTGTCTGATGCTGCTGGCTGCCTGTCAGAGTCGAAATATGCTGCCGCCGCCGGCGCCGCTCGCTCCGCTGGGGCGCGAGCATGCCGATATGGGGCGTATCGTCGATCTGGCCAGCGGGCAGAGCATCACCCCTGAGCAACTGCTGAGTCGTCTTGCGCCGGCTCAGCGGGTGCTGGTCGGCGAGCAGCACGATAACCCCGATCACCATGCCTTGCAGCTCTGGCTGTCGCGCGAGCTATCCAGGTTGCGCCCGCAGGGCAGCGTGCTGATGGAGATGCTCAATCCCGATCAGCAGGGCCGGATCGACCAGGCGCAGAAAGCTGCACGGGCGGGGCAGGCGATCAACGACCCGTTCGACGCCCTGGCCTGGCAGCCGGGATGGGGCTGGTCGCTGTACGGGCCGCTGGTGCTGCATCAATTGCGTCAGCCCTATCCCTTGCTCGCGGCCAATCTGGATCGCACCGAGATCATGCAGATCTATCGCCAGCGCCCGACGCTTGCGGGGGAGCGCTCAGGTGCAGCCGAGGTGCAGGCGCGTTTGCTGGCGGATATTCGCGAGTCGCACTGCGGCCTGCTGCCGGACAGCCAGTTGCCGGCGATGCTGGCCGTGCAGCAGCAGCGTGACCGGCGCATGGCCGAGGCGCTGATGGCGGCGCCGCGGCCAAGCCTGCTGCTGGCCGGCGCCTTTCATGTGCGCAAGGACCTCGGCGTCCCCTTGCATCTGGCCGACCTTGGCGCGCAGTCTGGCAACGCGGTGCTGATACTGGCTGAAGTCGGCCGCTCGGTGGACGCCTCCATGGCCGATTACGTCTGGTTCACTGCCGCGCAGCCGCAGCAGGATCACTGCGCCAAACTGCGACCCTAGCCGCCTTTCGTGAGCTGCCTGCACGGTATCCTCGGCGCTTTGCCGATTCGGAGCCTGGCCTATGTCCACAGACGTTCGCGACCTGCTGCAAGGTTATTTCAACGCCCTCAATGATCGGGATATCCGCGCCTGCCTGTCGCTGGTCAGCGACGGGCTGATTCTGCAGCCCAATCAGGGTTTCACCGAGCATGGGCGCGACGCATTCGCGGCTTTTCTTGAACGGCAACTGCTTTGCTATCGCGAGATGATCGAGTCGCTGGTGATCCTGGTCGAGCCGCAAGGGCAGCATGCCGCCTGCGAGTACCGCGTCATCGGTGAATACCTGGCGACTGACGATGGCCTGCCGGAGGCCTGTGGGCAGCGTTACGAGATGCGTGTGGGCGCCTTCTTCGAGATCCAGGACGGGCTGATCGCGCGCATCAGCCTGCATTTCAATTTGCCGGACTGGCTGGCGCAGGTCGACGACTGAGGTCTGCTGCGGACGTTGTGCCGGGTGCAGCAGGGCACACTTTCGGCCAGACAAAAAAAGACCCGGCAAGAGCCGGGTCAATAACCGTGATTAGCCTGATGAGGAG
>CAMPIF010000476.1 GCA_946886245.1 Ectopseudomonas composti
AAACTACTCTGCCGAAAGCCAAAGAGCTGCGTCGCGTTGCCGAGCCGCTGATCACCCTGGCCAAGGAAGACAGCGTTGCCAACCGTCGTCTGGCCTTCGACCGTACCCGTTCGAAAGCCATCGTAGGCAAGCTGTTCAACGATCTGGGCAAGCGCTACGCCACCCGTAACGGCGGCTACCTGCGCATTCTCAAGTGCGGTTTCCGCGCTGGCGACAACGCTCCGATGGCTTACGTTGAACTGGTCGACCGTCCGGTCGGCGGTTCGGTAGAAGCTGCCGAGTAAGTTGCTGGTTGTACAAGAAACCGGGCCTCGTGCCCGGTTTTTTGTTGCCCGTGATTTGTCGAGTCGAAGGTGGCTATCTTGTGCTGTGAATATTTTTCCGCACGTATTGTTTGATATTGTGTACGACATGGGGCTCGGGTAAGGTGCGGCAGTCTCCGCTTCGCCGCTGCGTCGGCCCCAACAAGAACAATTGCTGATCATGTCCGAACCTACTGCTTTGAGTCTCATCCCTCCTGTCGTTGTGCTGACCCTCGCCATCTGGCTGCGTCGCCCCATCCTTGCCTTGCTGGTCGGTGCCTGCAGTGGTCTGTTGCTGCTATCGCCCCAGGATGCGCTGGGTAGCTTCGCGGAAATCTCGCTGAAGGTGATGCAGGACGAAACCATCGGTTGGCTGATCCTGGTGTGCGGCAGCTTCGGTGCGTTGATCGCCCTGCTGGTGCGTACCGGCGGCGCCCTGGCCTTCGGTCGCAGCGCACTGAAGCTGGCCAAGGGGCGTCGCTCCTCGCTGTTGATGACCTTCGTGCTCGGCGTGGTGATCTTCGTCGACGACTACCTCAATGCCTTGACGGTGGGTGAGACCATGAAACGCGTCACCGACCGTTTCAGTGTTTCGCGCGAGAAGCTGGCTTACGTGGTGGACTCAACCGCTGCGCCGATCTGCGTACTGGTCCCGCTGTCCACCTGGGCGGTGTTCTTTGGCGGCCTGCTGGAGAACAACGGCATCGCCGAGAGTGGTCAGGGCATAAATGTCTATATCCAGGCCATTCCCTACATGCTCTACGCCTGGGCTGCAGTGCTGCTGGTACTGCTGGTGGCTGCTGGGCTGTTCCCGGATATCGGGCCGATGCGCAAGGCCGAGTTGCAGGCGCGCCACGGCTCCGCCGGTGCCATGCACGTTGGCGAGCTGAGCCCCGAGCACAACTACTCGATGAAGTCACTGGAGGAGGAGTTCGAAGGGGCCGACAAGGAGGGAGGCAAGCTGCATAACTTCCTGGTGCCGCTGGCCATGCTGGTCGGTTTCACCGTGTATTTCGACATCGACGTGTGGATGGGCATGATCGCCACCATGTTGCTGACTCTGCCGTTCTATCTGGTGCAGCGCTTGATGCCGCTGGCGGAGATGCTCGATCAGATGGTCGACGGCTTCAAGACGATGCTGCCGGCCATCGGCATCTGCGTGGCGGCTTTCGTCTTCAAGGATGTCTGCGATCAGTTGATGCTGCCGCAGTACGTGGTCGAGACGCTCAAACCTTACATGACGCCGCAGATGCTGCCGGCCATGGTGTTCCTGTGCATGGCGGTGCTGTCGTTCGCCACTGGCTCGTCCTGGGGCATCTTCGCCGTGACCATCCCGATCGTCATGCCCCTGGCCTACGCCCTGGGTGCGGACATTCCCCTGGTGATCGGCGCACTGATGTCGGCGGCGGCCTTCGGCAGCCAGGCCTGCTTCTACAGCGACTCCACCGTGCTGGCGGCACAGGGCTCGGGCTGCAACCTGATCAGCCATGCGATCACTCAGCTGCCGTATACGCTGGTGGCCGCCGCAGTGGCTTTCGTGGGCTTCATTATCGTCGCCTGAATCTCCTTGCCCATCCTCGGAAAAACGGGCCCTGTTGGCCCGTTTTTTCATGGCGTGCTCGAAAGAAAATAACTATCGCGCCGTTACGCTTCATGAATTGGTTCGCTTGGCAAAGCGGGTCTAGGCTTGTCCCATTGTTGGTCGCACTCGCTGGGACCGACCCGATGAGGAGAAGGAGAGAACCATGTCGAACCAAGGTAAATGTCCGTTCAACCACGTCGCTGGTGGAGGTACGACCAACAAAGATTGGTGGCCGAATCAGCTGCGTGTGGATTTGCTCAATCAGCACTCCGACCGATCCAATCCACTGGGTGAAACATTCAACTACGCCGAAGCCTTCAAGAAGCTCGATTACAAGGCGCTCAAGGCCGATCTGGTCAGGCTGATGACCGATAGCCAGGACTGGTGGCCCGCCGACTTCGGTCACTACGGGCCGCAGTTCATCCGCATGGCCTGGCACTCTGCCGGTACCTATCGCACCACCGATGGCCGTGGCGGTGGCGGCCGTGGCCAGCAGCGTTTCGCGCCGCTCAACTCCTGGCCGGACAACGTCAACATCGACAAGTCGCGTCGCCTGCTGTGGCCGATCAAGCAGAAGTATGGCCAGTCCATTTCCTGGGCCGACCTGTACATCCTCGCCGGTAACGTCGCACTGGAATCCATGGGTTTCCGCACCTTCGGCTTCGGTGCCGGTCGCGAAGACGTCTGGGAGCCGGATCAGGACGTCAACTGGGGCGCCGAAGTCGCCTGGCTGGGTGTCGATCCCAAGCGCGTCAATGACGAACGCGAGCTGACCGCACCCTTTGGCGCCACCCACATGGGGCTGATCTACGTGAACCCGGAGGGCCCCAATGCCAGCGGCGACTACCTGGCCGCAGCCAAGGACATTCGTGCCACCTTCTATCGCATGGCGATGGACGACGAAGAAATCGTCGCCTTGATCGCTGGCGGCCACACCTTTGGCAAGGCACACGGCGCGGCGCCGGAGTCGCACAAGGGACCTGAGCCCGAGGCCGGACCTATCGAAGCCCAAGGCCTGGGTTGGACCAGCAATTTCGGCAGTGGCTTCGGCAAGGACACGGTTTCCAGTGGCCTGGAAGTGACCTGGACGAAGACGCCGGCACTGTGGAGCAACAATTTCTTCGAGAACCTGTTCAAGTTCGAATGGGAGCTGACCAAGTCGCCAGCTGGGGCCAAGCAGTGGGTGGCCAAGGATGCGCCGGAGATCATCCCGGATGCGCATGTGCCGGGCAAATTCCACAAGCCGACCATGCTCACCACCGACCTGACCCTGCGCTTCGATCCGGAGTTCGGCAAGATCTCCAAGCACTTCTATGAAGATCCGCAGGCCTTTGCCGATGCCTTCGCGCGTGCCTGGTACAAGCTGACCCACCGCGACATGGGGCCGAAAGCCCGTTACCTGGGCCCGGAAGTGCCGAAAGAGGACCTGATCTGGCAAGACCCGCTGCCTGCTGCCACCCACAACCCGAGCGCTGCCGATATTGCCGATCTGAAAGCGAAGATCGCCGCCTCCGGGCTGTCGGTGGGTGATCTGGTGTCCGTGGCCTGGGCTTCGGCATCGACCTTCCGCGGTGGCGACAAGCGCGGTGGTGCCAACGGTGCGCGCCTGGCGCTGGCACCGCAGAAGGATTGGGCCGCCAACCAGCGGGCGATCAAGGTGCTGCCGAAACTGCTGGAAATCCAGCAGGCATCCGGCAAGGCCTCCCTGGCTGACGTGATCGTGCTGGCCGGTAATGTCGGTATCGAACTGGCCGCCAAGGCTGCCGGTGTAACGGTAGACGTGCCTTTCGCGCCGGGCCGTGTCGATGCGCGTCAGGATCAGACCGATGTCGACTCCTTC